>BQMV01000006.1 GCA_022181005.1 Anaerolineaceae bacterium
GTTGGCTTTACTTAGCGCTTATGAAAGAATATTTCCCATTGGGTTTCCATATCTGGCTTATTATCGCGGCTGGCAGAATTCGCTGAACGGCGACGTTAAACAAGCGTTGAAATTTTGGCGCAAAGGGCTTGAAATTGCGCAGAAATTTAACATGCTGTATGAAGAAGGATTGCTTCGACTCAAACTTGTAGAAGCAGGTGAAAACCGTAACGCGCATATTGAAAGCGCGATTCGAATCTTTGAGACGATGGGCGCGACGCGTGAATTACGGTCGGCGAAGACGTTGTGGGGAGAGGGATCTCCAAAGTAGCGCGAGCAATCTACTTGTTTGTTACGGCGCGATAACCACGCGTACGTCGCTGGTGAATTTCTCCAAATCGTCGAGGCGTTGATTAATTTTCTCTGCGTCGAGCGGAATAACCTGCGACACTACGCGCGAGGTATCCAAAACGCCTCGACGCGCCCATTCGACCAGCAGCGGCAGCTCGCTTAATAAGTGATCGTTTGAGCCGATGATCTCCGCTTCCTTTCCGATGATCTGCGTATAGGCGTTGACTGAAATTGGTTGCTGATTGAGCCCCACCATCACGGCGCGACCCAAATTGCTGAGACTGTCAATCGCTTGTTCCATCGTTTTTTTCAACCCGATCATTTCGATTGCCACATGTACGCCGCGTCCTTTCGTCAACTTACGGATTTCTTCCACTGCGTCGGTGCGACTTGCATTAATCGGGACAGCGTGATATTCGGATGCGAGTTCGAGTTTGTCTTGTTGTATATCCACGGCGTAGACTTCAACCGCACCCATCGCTTTTGCCAACTGAACAGCGGATAGACCGAGTCCTCCTACGCCGAAAATTGCCGCAGTTTCTCCAGCGCTGATTCTGCCCTTGCGCAACGCGTGCAGCGCGGTCGCTGAGGCGCACATCAATGTCGCGCCCGCTTCGAAAGGAATCTCGTCGGGCAGCGAGATCGCGTTCCGCGCCGGCACGGCGATAAATTCCGCGTAGCCGCCATCCACATGATGACCGAGCATCTTCACCGAGTCGCAGAATTGTTCGTTGCCGGCGCCACAATAAGCGCAATCGCCACACGAGATATTGTAATGCAAACAGATGCGCTCTCCGATTTTGACGTTGGTAACTTGCGAACCGATTTTCTCTACGATGCCCGCTATTTCGTGTCCCAATGTGATCGGCAGAGATCCCATTGTGGAATGCCCAGCGCGATAATGCGCGTCAGAATGGCAAATCCCTGCCGCGCGGACGCGCACGAGGATGTCTTTTTCGCCGATCGTTGGGACAGGAATCTCCTGCAGTTCCAACGGATGTCCGATTTGCGTCAAACGTACAGCTTTCATGCAACCTCCGGTTTGCTTGTATTATTTGTTTGAATGCGTTTCATTCGCCATACCCCGAAGCGATAACCGACCCAAGCGTAGATCGTGCCGCCGACTACATCGAGGATGTAATGTTGATGTGTGAATAATGTGGAGAGGGAGATCATAACGTAGATGAACAGCCACAACCAACCGTATTTAGGATACCATCGGTTGAAAGAAAACGCGAGGATGGCTGTGACGTACACGTGCGCGCTGGGAAAGGCGGCGTAATCGCCGTCCATGGCGCGTAGGAGCAGCAATAGTTGTGTAAAAATATCGGTCCCGCGCAATGGAGAATCGATAATGTAGGTGGGAAAAAAATAGAACGTTAGGACTCCGAGGACGCAGGTTAGTAGGAAGCCCGCGGAAAATTCACGAAAGAGTCTTTCGTTGCTTTTCAGAATCAGCCAGATTCCTCCTGCGATGATGATCGGATACCAAAGGGCGTAAGGAACAGCCCAGAGCGGTTGCAACGGAAACACGTCTATAGGCAGTTTGGGAATGACGCCGCCTTGCATGACGCGCGTAGCAATCGAGTAGTTGAATTGAATCATCAAGATTCCACCCATGACGAAGATGCGTTTCTTCAAGGATGGCGACATATATAACGCCTTCTATACTGTTAATGAATTCAGTTGAAAGAATGCCTGCCTCTTGCCCATTCCGCTATTTTATGGATGTCTGTCGGCGAGGTGCGGCAGCAACCGCCGATGAGTTGCGCGCCAGCCTGAAACCATGTCTTTGCCTCTTCGCTAAAGGATTGGACGGCTGGCTTACCGTTCCAGTCGTGAGCGGTCGCGTCATACTGTTCGCCCAGATTCGGATAAACCAGGATAGGCTTCTCTGTTTTCTTTTTCCCGGCGTGAATTAAGGATGAAATATATTGCGGCGAAGTGCAATTGATCCCAATCGCTGCAATTTGCGGATTGTTATTCAACAAGCGGACACAATCGGCAAAGAGTTGACCTTCGGCAATATGTTTCTCATCGCGCGCCGAGAAACTGAGCCAGGCGGCGGTAGTGGGGAACTCGTGCAATAGTTTGGACAGCGCTTGCGCTTCGATTAACGAGGGGATAGTCTCGAATGCGAGGATATCTGGATGGGCTTCCATCAATGCCTGCATGCGCGGGCGGTGAAAATCCATCAGGTCTTTTTCGGACAGCCCATAATTGCCGCGATATTCGGAACCGTCTGCGAGGAACGCGCCATAGGGTCCGATGGACGCGGCGACGAATGGGATGGAGCGATCGTTATGATTGGCTCCGTTTGCCCAGTATTCTGTCTGTGCGTCTCGCGCAAGATGGACGGATCGTTGAAGCAGCGCGATTGCTTCCTTGCCGCTTAAGCCGTTCTTTTTAAAACCTTCAATGGTCGCTTGGTAACTGGCGGTAATAGCGCAATCTGCGCCGGCTTTGAAATAATCGTAATGGAGTTGTCGGATCGCTTCGGGTTGCTCAAGCAGAATCTTTGCCGACCAGAGATCGTTCTTCAGATCATAGCCGCGACGTTCAAGTTCGGTGGCGAGTGCGCCGTCTATGACGAGAACGCGATGATTGTCGAGGACGGATGCAATGGGGTTCATGCAACGAGCATACCACAATCAAAGACCTCCGAGTATTCAAAAACTCGGAGGTCTGACGTTAATTCTTCTTTATTTCTTCAACACTTTTCGCGGAGCGCGCTTGGGTTTGGAGGGAATTTCCTCCGGCGGCGCAGACGTTTCTTCTACTGGAGTTGGGGCGACGAGCTGAGGATCGGGCAACGAGGCGGGCAGAGGCGGCGGCGTCGAGCGAAACGGCTCATTCAAACGAACGAAGTAATCCTTGACGGCGACATCGTTGTAGAAGACAAGCGAGAGGATGCCGACCGCCATAGCGAAGAAGTTGCCGGTTAGCGCGCAAGCGATCTCAAGCACGGCGATGTTTGTGGATGGTTTGACGGCTTGCGGAGGGTTACTGAAGAGTTTTGCCGCATAGATCAGTTCGAAGACGCCGAGGGCGGTTGGTAGAATTGTGAGCGGCACACAGACAATGCCGATCAGAGTGGCGATTGCGGTGGCTGAGGCGGCGAATCCCCAGAAGAGATTGACGATGCCGCTGGCGAGCGTGGTCCACGCGATGACGTGGACAAGGGTGGGTTTGGTAGTATTCATAACGATCTCCTGATTTATTCTCTATGGCTTATACGAGAGTTCAGGAGATTGGTTGCAAAATATAAAGCCTTCGAGAGATCGAAGGCTTTTCTAAATTAAATTAATTTGCTTGGGAATTACATTGAGCCGCTATTGATCCTTGCAAAGTATGCTTTAACTGAGGGGTCGTTGAATGCCACTAATGCGAAGATGCCAACCCCTGCCTGGATCGCTCCACCGAAGAGAACACAACAAATCTCCATGATGGCAATCGCTTGTGAAGGCTGTACGGGTTGGGGAGGATTCGCTAGCAACTTCATAGCGTAAATAATCTCGAAAATCCCAAGAATGGTTGGCAGGATGGTGAGAGGGGCGCAAATGATACCGATACCAATTGTGCCGAGCACAATGGCTACGGTCAAGCCGAGTCCTAATAGAATATTGAGAATACCGCTAATCAAAGTTGCGATGGCAAGCCCTGTGAACATCCCCGGCTTGTCTGATGTAGGTTGTGGAATTGTCATGTTTTCTCCTTTGGTTATTTCTAATATTGATACTGTAGTTGCTCTAGAAAACCAAAACCGCCGACCATCACTGCATAGGCTAATATTATACACACTCCGAGGGCGGTTAACCCGAGCCCAATTGCATTTATGATCAACCCTGCATTTGCGGCGCCGTTGTTTCCATATCGATCATGAAGAGTTTGTTTTTTTGCGACATATCCCAAAATGGTTCCGATCAACCAGCCTAGTGGAGAAAGACAACTTACGGACAAAGTGCAAATATAGAGAATACCACCGACTCCCATTGTGACTACCGTAAACAAAGGCAATACAACATAATTTAAGCAGAGAAGAACAAGAAAAAGCAACCAAGAGATGATCCCAATCGCCAAACTCGCGACCGCATTTCCGTTTGTTGCGGAAGGATACCGATTTTGCATTGAAGACCTCCTGCAATTTAAATTAAAAAAGGGCTACGAAAGTAGCCCATATTTGTTTACGCCCAGCCTTGTTTCTTGATGAAATCAGTGAGTATAGGAATATTGACTGTTTGACCCTGATACGCCTGATAAGCCCAATATAGGAAGACCAGCCACAGCACCGGCACGCACAAGCCGCCGAAACCAATTGTCACGGTTGTAATGATGGTCGCGATAATCCAGAAAGCGATGCTTGCCGCGATAGACTGTACTGCGTGAAACTTAAGATATGGGCGAGCTTTCTTATCTTCCATCAGCAATACGATGATACCGATAAGCGGCGCGAAGACATAGCTTAATGCCGCCCACAGTTTGTCGTCGCTGGTGACATCAGACATAGGTTCTTGAGACATGAGTTCCTCCGGGGTTGATTTTGAATTTTCATGATTGTACAACTAAACAGAACAAAGTGCAACGGGATTTTTTAGGAAAGTAGGGGCAGGGACGTGCATTCCCTGCTGGTACAATCGTCGTATGACAAGAGTCGTTTTTATGGGGTCGCCTGAATTTGCGTTGCCGAGTCTGCGCGCGCTGGCGGATGCGCACGACGTAGTGGGCGTGGTCACTCAGCCCGATCGCGCTTCGGGGCGCGGGCGCGAGGTGAAAATGCCGCCTGTCAAAACGCTGGCGCTCGAGTTGGGCATCCCGGTCATACAACCCGAAAAACTCCGCGCGCCCGAAGCGATGAGTCAACTCCGCGCGTGGTCGCCCGAACTCATCGTCGTTGCCGCGTTCGGGCAAATTCTCAAACAAGATGTGCTCGACTTGCCGCGCTTCGGATGCCTCAACGTCCACGCCTCGTTGCTTCCGCGTTGGCGCGGCGCGGCTCCTATCAACGCCGCGATTCTGCATGGAGATGAAGAGACAGGCGTGACCATCATGAAAATGGATGCGGGACTCGACACCGGTGCGATGTTGGCGAAGAGGGCAATGCGCCTCCCTCCCGACGGGACGGCTGGTTCAGTCACCGACGCATTATCTCACCTTGGGGCTGACTTGCTGGTCGAGACTCTGCCGCGCTGGCTCGCTGGTGAGATTCAACCGGAGCCGCAGGATGATTCACTCTCAACCTACGCGCCGATGATGAAAAAAGAAGACGGGCGACTCGACTTCACGCGCGATGTGCATGAATTGGAAAGACAAGTCCGCGCGTTGAACCCGTGGCCCGGCGCGTTCATGGAATTCGATGGGACGATGCTAAAAATTCACCGCGCCCACGTACGCCAAACTTCCAGTTTGGCTCTTGAACTTGTGAAAAACGCCGAGGTAGGGCAGAGGCTGACGCAGGCGAATCAGCCCGCCGTCGGCGCGCGAGGCGGGGTTCTCATCCTGGATGAAGTGCAGCCTGCTGGGAAAAAATCCATGAGCGGGAAGTCGTTTCTTGCCGGCGCGCGGAATTGGGTCGGAGAGTGAACGATGTCAAACTACGTCGCGGCAATCGATCAAGGGACGACCAGCACGCGCTTCATTATTTTCGATCACGGCGGGAATGTGGTTTCTGTCGCCCAGAAAGAACACAAACAAATTTTCCCCCAGCCCGGCTGGGTGGAGCATGATCCGCTGGAGATTTGGGGAAACACAGTGGAAGTTATGCAAAAGGCATTGCAGAATTTCAGTGATCAGTTATCAGTGACCAGTGAAATTGCCGCGATCGGAATCACAAACCAACGCGAGACAACTGTTGTGTGGGACAAACACACCGGCAAACCCATCTACAACGCCATCGTCTGGCAAGACACGCGCACGGATGTGATTTGCGCCAAACTCGCCAAATCTGGAGGGCAGAATCGCTTTCGGAAGAAAACAGGTCTGCCGCTTGCCTCATATTTCTCGGGTCCAAAAATAAAATGGATTTTGGATAACGTGCAAGGTGCAAAAGAGAAAGCAAAAAGAGGGGATTTGCTGTTCGGAACAATTGACTCGTGGTTGATCTGGAATCTCACGGGCGAGCATGTCACCGATGTGACGAATGCCTCGCGCACGATGTTGATGAATTTGAAATCGTTGGATTGGGATGAGGAGATTCTCAAAGCGCTGGGCATCCCACGCGCGATGTTGCCGACGATCAAATCGTCGTCTGAAATTTATGGATATGTGAATGCTCGAGGCGGCGAGAGCAAATTATTACACGGCATTCCCGTCGCTGGTGACCTCGGCGATCAACAAGCCGCGTTATTCGGGCAGACCTGTTTCAAAGCAGGCGAAGCGAAGAACACGTATGGCACGGGTTGCTTCATGTTATTGAATACCGGCGAGAAACCCGTGCAAAGCAAAGCGGGATTGCTCACCACGCTGGGATACAAAATTGGGAATCGCAAAGCCGTCTACGCGCTCGAAGGTTCGATTGCGATCGCGGGCGCGTTGGTTCAGTGGCTGAGAGACAACCTAGGGTTGATTCAATCGTCCCCTGAGGTGGAAGCGTTGGCGAAATCCGTTGAAGATAACGGCGGAATCTATTTCGTCCCTGCGTTCAGCGGACTCTACGCCCCGTATTGGAAATCCGACGCGCGCGGCGTGATCGTTGGGATGACGCGCTATGTCAACAAAGGTCACCTCGCCCGCGCCGCGCTCGAAGCGACAGCCTATCAGACGCGCGAAGTGTTGGACGCGATGGAAAAAGATTCGGGCGTGAAATTGTCCGCGCTGAAAGTGGACGGCGGCATGGTGTTCAACGAACTGCTCATGCAATTTCAATCGGATATTTTGAATGTGCCTGTGGTGCGACCGAAAGTGGCAGAGACCACGTCGCTGGGCGCGGCTTACGCGGCAGGACTCGCCGTCGGCTTTTGGAAGGATTTCGACGAATTGAAAAACAACTGGGGACACGACAAACAATGGAATCCCTCAATGGACTCGAAAAGACGAAAGACGTTATACTCGGGTTGGAAGAAAGCAGTGACACGCGCGTTTGATTGGGTTGAATAAAAGTTTCAGGGCTCACGTTCCAAGTTTCAAGTTACGAACATGGAACTTTGAACTTGAAACTTGAAACTAAATTATGAATCGCTCCGAAACACTAACCGCCCTCAAAAAGAATCCAAACCCCTCCGTCCTCATCGTGGGCGGAGGGATTAACGGCATTGGCACATTCCGCGACCTCGCCATCAACGGCGTGGATGTTCTGCTCGTCGAGCGCGGCGATTTTTGTTCGGGCGCATCGTCTGCCTCTTCGCACATGGCGCATGGCGGGATTCGTTATTTGGAAAACGGGGAGTTCCGCCTCGTGCGCGAAGCCGTACGTGAGCGCAACCTCATGTTGCAGAACGCGCCGCACATCGTCAAGCCTTTGCCGACAGCCATTCCCATTTTTAAAAGATTTTCTGGCTTGCTCAACGCGCCGCTAAAATTTTTCGGCTGGCTCGATAAACCCAGCGAACGCGGCTCGCTCGTCATCAAGATCGGCTTGCTATTCTACGATGCGTTCACCGGTAAACAGCACACGGTTCCGCGCCATAAATTTTTCTCGCGCAAGAGATCGCTTGCGAAATGGAATCAGATCAACCCAGAGATCGTCAACACGGCCGTGTATTACGACGGCGCGATCACCAACCCCGAACGGCTCGGCATTGAACTGATCCTCGACGCCGAAGCCGAAAATGTGAACGCGCGCGCGCTCAATTACCTCAGCATGGTGGGCGGCGCGGAGAACACGATCATCCTGCGCGACGAACTCACCGACGAAACCTACGACGTTCACCCAAAACTCGTCATCAACGCGGCGGGCGCGTGGATCGACTCGACCAACAAAAAACTCGGCATGTCCACGAACTTCATCGGCGGCGCAAAAGGTTCGCACATCGTGGTGGATCATCCCGAACTCCGCGCCGCGATCGGCGATCACGAATTTTTCTTCGAGAACGACGACGGTCGCATCGTGTTGATCTTTCCGCTGTTCGATAAAGTCCTCATCGGCACATCGGATATTCCCATCGAGAATCCCGAAGAAGCGCGATGCACAGATGACGAAGTGGATTATTTTCTGCGGATGACGAAACGCGTCTTCCCGGACCTCGACCTGACTCGCCAGCGCATCGTTTTTCGCTACTCCGGCGTTCGCCCGCTCCCGCGCTCCACCGCGAAGACGGTCAGCCAAATTTCGCGCGATCACACCATTGAAGTGTTGAGCGGCGACTGGACCAACCTCACCTTCCCGGTCTTCTCCCTCGTCGGCGGCAAGTGGACATCTTTCCGCGCATTCGGCGAACAAGCGGCGGATAAAGCCCTCGCGTATCTTGGTCTCACTCGCAAACGCGACACGCGTTCCATGCCCATCGGCGGCGGGCGCGGTTATGAGCGCGATGTTCTGGAGCCGAATCGGCAAATGGGAAGTCTCTTCGCGTGGACGGGCGTTTCACAAGAACGATTGAAAATCTTATTCGGGCGTTACGGCACCCGCGCCGAAGCCATCGCCACCTACATCAACAGCGGCACAGACTCTGCCCTCGAGTCACTGCCCGATTACTCGTTCCGCGAAATTGCGTATCTCGTCCAGCACGAAAAGATCATTCACCTCGACGATTTTCTGCTGAGGCGATCCATGCTTGCCATGTTGGGACGGTTAACGCGCGAGATGATCCTCGAACTCACGCATACGCTGGGCGACATCCTCGGCTGGGACGGGGAGCACAAAAAAGCCGAAGCGGCGCGCGCCCTGTCCATTTTGGCAGACAGGCACGAGGTCCGCTTGTGAGGCGGGTGGTAGAATAGCGTCCCGATGAATATTTCCATTGTCGTCCCCGTCTATCGCGGCGAAGCGTTGATCGAGTCGCTTGTTGAGCGATTGGCGAAATCTCTTCCCACTTTTTCAAAAAAATATGAAGTGTTGCTCGTGAACGATGGCAGTCCCGATAACAGTTGGGTTGTGATACAAAAACTTGCGCGCAAATACAAGTGGGTGAGGGGCATCCGCTTGATGCGAAATTATGGACAGCACAACGCCACGTTGTGCGGCGCGCGCGCCGCGCAATATGAAGTGACTGTCACGATGGATCAGGATTTACAGCATCCGCCCGAAGAGATTCCTATTTTGTTGCAACAACTCGAAAACGGATTCGACGTGGTCTACGGCGCGCCGAAAAAACTGCCGCAGGGATTTTTGCGCAATATGCTGACGGAGAATATCAAAACCATCCTTGCGCGCGTGATGGGCGTTCCCTCGGTGAAAAATATTTCCGCGTTCCGCGCCTTTCGCACCGAGTTGCGTAATGCCTTCGAGAATTTTCAAAGCCCTACGTTGATCATTGACGTGTTGCTTTCGTGGGGAACGTCGCGCTTTACGTCGGTGCCTGTTGAGATCGAAAAACCCGAAGAACGCTCGAACTACAAATTTTCCGCGCTGATGAAAGCCGCATTGTTGATCCTGACCGGCTACAGCACTACTCCCTTGCGGCTCGCAAGTTGGATCGGTTTTGTGATGACCGTGTTTGGTGTTGGCGTGTTCATTTATGTGGTCATCATTTCGTTTGTGGAGGGCGGCATCCCCGGCTTTCCATTTCTTGCCTCCATCATTGCGTTGTTCAGTGGCGCGCAGTTATTCGCGCTGGGCATCTTCGGCGAATATCTGGCGCGCATGTTCGACCGCAGTATGGATCGCCCCGCGTACATTGTTTCTGAACTGGCAGGCAAATGAACGTCGTCATTTTACAGCCCTCGTACATCCCATGGCGCGGCTACTTCGACCAGATCCGCCGCGCGGACTTGTTTATCTTCTACGATGATGTACAGTACGATAAACACGGCTGGCGCAACCGCAACCAGATCAAAACGCATCAGGGAAAACAATGGCTTACGATTCCTGTCCATTCCAAAGGCGCTACACAGGGTGCGCTTGTCAAAGATATTCGTATAGATTGGTCAAAACCGTGGGCTAGAAGTCATCTCAAGGCGTTGACGACTTCATACTCCAAGGCGCCTTGCTTTAAGGAATATTTGCCGCTGCTGAACGACCTGTACCAACGGAGCGATGAATTTCTTGCTGATTTCACGGTTGAGAGCTCGATTCTTCTTGCGCGGACATTGGGATTCAACTCTACGGAATTTATCCGCTCTTCTAAATTGACTGATATTAAGGGTCGTAAGACCGATCGCGTCATTAACGTGCTGAAACAAGTCGGCGCAACGCATTATATTTGCGGTCCATCGGCGAGTTCCTATATGGAGCCCGAAAAGTTCGACGCGGCGGGGATTACGTTTGAATATATAAACTATAATTATCCCGAATATTCACAGATGTATCCGCCATATGACCCATATGTTTCGATCCTTGATCTGATATTTATGACGGGCAACGAGGCAAGCGGCTATTTTGACATATAGAGAGCAGGCAAGTATGAGCATAGATGAAACCCAGAGAAAACTTGGCGAATACTTTGTTGGAAAGCTGGAAGAGTTTGGCGCGACGCCCAAAGGCGTGGATTACAACGGGATCGAATCGCAGGTCCTTCGCTTCGAGCAACTTGCGAAAGTGATCGACCCTTCCAAGGCGTTTTCTGTCATTGATTATGGAAGCGGTTATGGCGGATTATTTGATTTCTTGCACAGCAAAGGTTGGCGTTTTGAATATTATGGCATTGATCTGCTCGAAGGGATGGTCCTCGCTGGGCGCGAGACGCATAAGAATTTCCCGAACGCGCGCTTCACGACAGATGAACGTGAGGTTCCCATAGCGGATTATGTCTTAGCAAGCGGAATTTTTAACGTCAGATTGGAAGAATCATATTCAGATTGGCAGGACTTCACATGTGAAACTCTCAAACGCATAGATGCGCTTTGTTCGAAGGGATTTTCCTTCAACCTGCTCACGAAATATTCCGACGCCGACCATATGGCGCAACGCCCCGAGCTCTTTTATGGCGATCCGCTATTCTTCTTTGATTTCTGCAAACGCAATTTCTCGCGTAATGTGGCGCTTCTGCATGATTACGAGATATACGATTTCACGATTTTGGTGCGGAAGTAAGCGTATAGATCGCTGTAAACAAAGCCAGGCAACTCCTACTCGGCTCGAGGACCTTGTAAACTGCTGCAAGTCTGCTGTGCGCTTCCGTTCTTATTTCGCTCAACAACCAGCGCTTTACGGCAGAATGGATCTGCAAGATTACGCAAATGCATTATCCTGATCGTATCGAAGGGCTCTTCGGAATGACATGCAGCGAAGTGGTAGAATCACCCTTATGCCTTCTAGAAAACGCAAGTATAGGGTTGATCTAGTCATCCCTGTTTACAATGAAGCGGAGGCGCTTGAGAAAGCCTACGCGCAGATTTGCGGCGTGGTGGATAAGTTGCCGCATGAGTTCCGCTTCATCTATGTGAACGACGGCTCGGACGACGGGACGGAAGAGTCGCTCGCGTCGGTGAGGCAAATTGACCGGCGTGTGACCGCGTTGTCGCTCAGCACGAACTTCGGTCATCAGGCGGCGCTTACTGCGGGCTTAGATCATTCAACGGGCGATATTGTTATAACGATGGACGGCGACGGTCAGCATCCGCCGGAGATGATCCCGCAGATGATCGAGTTGATCGCGCAGGGCTACGATATTGTGCAAGGGCAACGCGCCGAAGAAGCGCGCCCGTCGTTCTTCAAAAAATTTACATCTGATACTTTCTACAAATTCATCAACGCCGTCAGCGGCACGCAGATGGTGGCAGGCGCAGCGGACTTTCGCGCATTGAATCGCCAGGCGGTAGACGCGCTCAAAGCCATGCCCGAATATCATCGTTTTCTGCGCGGCATGATCTCGTGGATAGGGTATAGAAGCGTCATCCTTCCATATCATCAGCCTGCGCGGATTGCCGGACATTCAAAATATTCAGTTGGAAAAATGTTTCGGCTCGCCTCCGACGCGATCTTTTCATTTTCGCTCATTCCCTTATATATTGGCTTGAGTTCGGGGTTGCTTTTCTTCGCGCTGGCGTTGATTCAATTAAGTTGGGTGCTTTGGCTGGCGATCTCGAAGAATACCGAGCATGTGATCGCGCCGGGTTGGAGCTCGTTGATGGCGGTGATATTGATCGCCAGCGGAATCATAATGATTCTACTGGGGTTTATCGGCGTGTATGTGGGCTATATTTTTCAAGAAGTAAAACGCAGACCTATATATCTACTGAAGAAAGAGGGATAAATTGAACGTGACTCAAAAGGGTATGTATCAATTTGTATTCTTGCGGCATGGCGAATCGACCGGCAACGCCGAATCGCGCTGGCAGGGGCAGGCGGATTATCCACTGACCCAACGCGGACGCGAACAAGCGCAAGCGCTCGCCGAACGTTGGAAAGAAGAGGGAGCGCAGTTCGATCTCGTTATTTCTAGCGCGTTACAGCGCGCTAGAGAAACAGCGGAGATCGTCGCTTCTGCGTTGAATGTGCGCGTGGAACTTGACGAACTTTGGCTTGAGCGCAATGCCGGTGAATTTGAAGGATTAACCGCAGAGGAAATGCGCCAAATACCGCATCCACCATACAGTACGCCGTATGACGCGGTGGGGGGCGACGGCGAAGGCGATTGGGAATTATTTTTGCGTGCGGGTAAAGCTTTGCATGATTTAATGAAGCGCCCCATGGGCAGTTATCTTGTGGTTTCGCATGGCGGTTTATTGAATCAATTAATGCATGCTATTGTCGGTATTTCCCATCATGCCGACCCGTCGGGCGTGCGCTTTCGGTTTGACAACACGGCATTCGCGCGCGTATTCTATCATCCTCACTTGCATCGTTGGGTAATTGACGCGCTTAATGATCGCGCGCATGTATATTCCGCGAAGTCTGTGAAGGTTAAATCGGGAAGAGACCGTGACCCTGAGTGATGTCTCCAGCCGTGTCGGCGCAAAAATGAAGATTCTGACGTTGGGCGCAGGCGCGATCGGAACGTATATAGGCGGCAGTCTTGCGCTGGCTGGAAGCCAAGTCGTTTTCCTTGAGCGCGGCGCGAAAAAAGTGGATGAATTGCGCGCGCGCGGCTTGAGGCTCGATTTAACTCTCGATGCGAGACGAAAGACAAAAGACGCCTTCCATCTAGATTCTTCCACGGTTGTCTGTGTCTCCACAATGGAAGACGCGCTGCATTATGGACCGTTTGACTTGGTTTTGTTCGCGTTGAAATCGTATGACGTTTCGAACGCGCTTGAAACCCTCAAACCATATGCGGATAAATTGCCGCCCATTCTTTGTTTATCCAACGGAGTCTCAAACGAAGGAGCGATCGCAGAAGTTGTCGGGCAGGATAAAGTGATCTACGGCACAGTGACGACTGCCGTCGGTAAACGCGGCGCAGGCGACGTGATCCTTGAGCGGCTGCGCGGCGTAGGCGTCGCTAAGAAGCACTCTCTTGCAATGGATATATACACGCTCTTTGAACAGGCTCTGCTTAATCCGCGCTTGTTCGACGATGCGGCGGCGATGAAATGGTCGAAACTGCTGACGAACCTGATCGCCAACCCCTCGTCTGCGATTTTAGATATGACCGTCGCTGAGATCTTCGCCAACAAAAAATTATATAAAATGGAAGTGGACATGTTGCGCGAATGTCTTATGATAATGGAAGCGCAGAACATCGAAGTCGTTGACTTGCCGGGCGCGCCGGTCCGCGCGCTGGCGTTTGCGACGCAGCTTCCGTTGTGGCTTTCAAAGCCGTTTCTGAGCCGTGCGGCAGGCGCAGGGCGCGGCAATAAAATGCCGTCTTTTCATATTGATTTGCGTTCGGGTCGCGGTAAGAGCGAAGTAGAATATTTGCACGGCGAAGTCGTCCGCGCGGGGGAGAAACTTCATAAACTAACGCCTGTCAACAAGGCGCTGACTGAAACGTTAATGGCGTTGACGCGCGGAGAGATCCCGTTGGATGAATTTGCAAAGCAGCCTGAGAAATTTTTGAAAACTTTCTCGTAGGTGAAAGATTATGCCTTTTAAACTTGTACAGCCTCGAGACGAAGTCGAAATTCACCTTCCTGATGGTCGCGTGTTGTCTGGTCCGCGCGGCGCGGCAGTGGGGGAGTTCCTTTCCGCCATCGAGCATGATTCGCAGTTTGTCGGGGCGATTATCAACGGCGATTTACGCGAGTTAACATTTCCTATAACGATGGATGCGCGCGTTGACCCAGTCACTATGTCTACGTCGGACGGCACGCGCATCTATCGGCGTTCGCTGGCTTTTCTGTTGGAAGTCGCTTTTGAAGAGAAGCATCCGCAGGCTTCCTTGTCCATTGATCACTCGGTCGCCTCAGGCGGGTTCTACTGCGAAGTAAAGGGACGCAAGCCGTTGACCCAGCCTGAACTTGACGCTTTGAAAGATTCTATGCGGGCGCTGGTTGAAGCGGATCTTCCGTTCGAACGTAAAGAGGTCCCGTTGCAAGAAGCGACGGAGTACTTTTTCGGACGCGCCGAGATGGATAAGATCCGATTGCTGAAATATCGCCATAAAGACTATCTCACGTTATACCGGCTGAAAAATTACATGGATTACCATCACGGCTATATGACGCCTTCGACGGGCTATTTGCAATGGTTCGATCTCGTTCTTGCTGGCGACGGTTTCATTTTGCTATATCCGAATCGCCAGAATCCGAACGAACTTTTGCCCACGTCTAATCATCCCAAACTGCTGGCGACATTTCTGCAGTATGGCGGTTGGCTGGAAAAGTTGGGAATTTCGAATGTTGGCGCGTTGAACGACGCCCTTGAAAGCGGACGCGGCGGCGAGATCGTGCTTGTGTCGGAGGCGCTCCACGAGCAGCGCCTGGCGCAGATCGCGTATCAGGTCGCTGAGAGGGTGAATCACGCGCATTTGATTCTAGTTTCAGGTCCATCCTCTGCAGGGAAGACCACTTTCGCTAAACGGCTGATGGTGCAATTGCTCGCGCTTGGCATTTCGCCGTTCCCGCTTGAATTGGATAACTATTTTCTGCCGCGCCATGAGACTCCGCTCGACGAAGCCGGTAAACCCGATTTTGAAGCGCTCGCCGCCTTAGATCTGCCGCTGTTAGCCGATCATTTGCAGAAGATGATACGCGGCGAAGAAACCCAGCTGCCGCGCTACAATTTTAAGACGGGCTTGCGCGAAGAGGGAGAGATTATCCGGCTAACGCGTGGGCAACCAATTATTCTGGAAGGGATACACGGTCTTGATCCGCTTCTCATTCCCGAAAATTTGAGAGGCGAAGCCTTCCGCATCTACATTTCGGCGTTGACGCAGCTGAATTTAGATCGTCATAACCGCATCTCTACGACCGATACGCGCCTGTTGCGCCGTATTGTGCGCGATGCGCGCGAACGCGGCTACACTGCCAAACAGACGATCTCGCGTTGGGAATCGGTGCGGTACGGCGAAGTGAAGCACATCTTTCCGTTTCAGGAGAACGCGGACGTAATGTTCAATTCTGCGTTAGTTTATGAAATGGCGGCGTTGAAGCCGTTGGCAGAGCCGCTGTTGCGGCAGGTGCAACATGGCGAGCCTGAGTTTATCGAAGCCAAGCGTTTACTCGCATTCCTTGAATGGTTTATCCCACTTGATACAAACTTTGTTCCCGAAACTTCAATCTTACGCGAATTCTTAGGCGGGTCGATCCTGAAAGATTTTACGGTGTGGAAGAAATAAGCGACAAATACAAAAGAGACTCGCGAACGAGTCTCTTTTTAGTCGGGGCGAGAGGATTTGAACCTCCGACCCCTTGCACCCCATGCAAGTGCGCTACCGGTCTGCGCCACGCCCCGAACTGTCGAATTGGTCGCCGGTGACAGGCTGGAATTATATCCCCGTTTCATTTTTCTGACAACTCAAGACAGCGTAAGGCGACTATGTTATACTAAAAAACGGAGTTGAAGTTTTCTTATGAGCAATATGGTTGAAGTGCGAATTGACAGCGTGCGCGTTCACTTAATGACCCCTACACGGCTGGTTGTGCTGAAGCATATCGATTCAGAGCGTTACATCCCGATTGTAGTTGGGCCGTACGAAGCGGAAGCGATTACGATTGCGTTGCAAGAGGTGGAAGTCAGCCGTCCGCTTACGCACGATCTATTGCGAAATATCTTCAACGCGTTTGGCGCACAGATTGCCCGGGTGGAGATCGTTAAGCTGGAGCATGATACGTTTTTCGGCGCTATTATTGCCGAGCTGAACGGGCAAACGTTTGAAATTGATTCGCGCGCATCAGACGCTATTGCGCTTTCGATACGCGCGCATGTGCCGATTTATGTGCATGCCAGCGTCATGGAGATGGCGAGCATCGCTCCCGATGAGGAAGCGGCTGAAAGTTCGACTGCCATGTTGAAAGCCGAGCCTGCTCCATTGTCTAAGGAGGGCGTCGAACGGTTGTCTGTCTTTGAAGACTTTCTGGAGAAACTTGACTTCGACAAACCCGACGAGAACAAGCCTGAGGACAATGCGCCGGATAAGCCGAAAAAACCCAAGAAAAAATGACAGACTTTTTTCCTGCAGAAGATTCCGCCCCTGCGCCAGCCTCAATGGTTGTGCCTCACAGTCGTGAGGCTGAAGAAGCCGTGCTTGGGGCGGTGTTTATTAACCCTGAAGTGTATTACGACGTCGCGCAGTTTTTGAACGCCGACGATTTTTATATTCATCGCAATAGATGGGTATGGGAAGCGTTCGTCAATTTGTACGAGCAACGTATCCCAGTGGATTTGTTGACGGTTGCGAACGAACTTGAGCGACGCAACCAATTGGATGAACTGGGCGGGTCCGCCTATTTGACCGCGCTGATCAATCAGACTCCGTCGTCGCTTAATGCCGAATCGTACGGACGCATCGTGGAGGGACATTCCATCCGCCGTAAGATGATTGATGCGGCGAACAAGATCGCCGCTATTGCGTACAACGAAAAGACGAACGTTGACAATGTGATGGACGAGGCGGAGAAGGCGGTCTTCGGAGTCAGCGAACGGCGACTTAAACACGACCTTCAGCCGATCTCTGATGTGTTGAGCGACTACTACGATCGTATTGATACGCTCGCCAAACGCCCCGACGAGATCGTCGGCGTGCCGACCGGGTTTGTTGACCTCGATAGGATGTTGACCGGCTTACAGCCGTCCGATCTATTAATTATTGCGGGTCGCCCCGGTCAGGGAAAAACGGGATTTCTGCTTTCGGTGGCGAAGAACGCCGGGTTGACGCATAAAAAGCACGTCGCCATCTTTTCGCTTGAAATGTCAAATGAGCAAGTCGTGCAGCGGCTAATCGCGCAGGAGACGGGAATCGACTCGCAGCGTTTACGGACGGGAAAATTGCAAGAGAACGAATGGCCCCTGTTTACGCATTCCATCGAAGTCTTTGGCGATACGCATATTTATCTCGACGATACGCCGGCGATCACCCCGCTTCAACTGCGCACGAAGTGCCGCCGGCTTCATCTTGAATTTGGTCTCGATCTGATCATTGTGGATTATCTCCAATTAATGAGCGGCGACACGCGCAACGATAATCGCGTGCAAGAAGTTTCATATATTTCGCGCAATCTCAAAGTGTTGGCGCGCGAGTTAAACGTACCGGTCCTTGCGGCGGCGCAGTTGAGCCGCGCGGTGGAGCAGCGTTCGGATAAACGTCCAGTGCTTTCGGATTTGCGTGAATCGGGGTCGCTCGAACAGGACGCCGACATCGTCATGTTCATCTATCGCCCCGATCAATACGAGAAGGATACGGCAAAGCAAAATGTCGCTGAAATTATCGTAGCGAAGCATCGTAATGGTCCCGTAGGCAGCGTGGAATTAATCTTCCGCGGCGCGCTGGCAAAATTTGAAAATGCGGCGACAAAACATGTGCAATTCAATGAATGACGCTATTTGCGTTAACATGGCGACGGTTGGCGATGGCGACCTCCTTTGAGGGTTTTACCTCCTTCGAAACGTTTACCGCTGTGCCCGATAGGTTGTTTCGTGAATTGCTAGGTCAGATTGACGATGCGGCAGAATTGCGGGCGACGCTCTACGCCATCTGGTGGATAGGACGCGCGGAAGGATCTTTCCGATGTATGCGGCGCGCAGATTTTGGCGAGTTTGCTTCGGGCGTGGACCAAGCCGTGTTGCGCGGAACCCTGCTGAAGGTCGAAAACGAAACGGATGAGTTTTTCTTCCTGAATAGCCCGCGTGGGCGCGCGGGAGCCAAAGCGCTGAGAGACGGATCGTGGCATCCGCCTGCGACGACAATGTTGATAGAACGTCCAAACGTGTTTCGACTCTATGAGGAAAATATCGGTCCGCTGACGCCGTTAATCGCGGATGCGTTGAAAGACGCGGAAGAGACGTATCATGCGGAGTGGATCGCCGAAGCGATTGAACTGGCGGTGAAGAACAATAAACGCAATTGGCGATATTGCGAAGCAGTTTTGAAACGGTGGAAGGAACAAGGGCGCCATGAAGGAAAAAATCGGGAAGACGCTGTCAAAGATTTCAAGCGGTATACCGAAGACGAATTCGCAGAATATTTCCGCGAATAACCCTTCGACGTCGCTCAAAACAGGGATGTTGGGCGACCCGAACTGTGAGCATTGCCATGGCGCGGGCTATGTGCGTTTCGATGTGCCAATAGATGATCCGAAGTTTGGGCGGTTGGAGGTGTGCGTTTGCCGCACGGCGGATATTGCCGAGGGCGCGCGCGCACGTCTGTTCGAGATGAGCCGGCTTGACCGGTTGAGTCATCTAACGTTCGAGAATTTTGAGCCGAAGGGCAATAAAAACGCCAAATTTATGACTCCGCAAGATGCAGCCAGCTTGCAGGCTGCGCAAGAGGCGGCTGAAAATTTTGCGCGGAATCCGCAGAATTGGTTGCTTATCGAGGGCGGATACGGTTGCGGCAAGACCCATCTCGCGGCGGCTATCGCCAATTTTGCCGTGAATCAGGGAACGCCGACATTGTTTATCACCGTCCCCGATCTGCTCGACACATTGCGCTTCGCGTATAGCGATCCTGAAACGACTTTTGAGGCGCGCTTCGAGGAAGTGCGCGGCGCCGATTTGCTTGTGTTGGACGATTTCGGCACGCAGAATGCGACGGGTTGGGCGCAGGAAAAATTATTCCAGATCATAAACTATCGTTACATCAATAAACTGCCGACGGTGATTACTACCAATCTTATGCTCGATGAGATCGAAAGCCGCATTCGCTCGCGCCTGCAAGACGAGGAGTTCGTCTCGCACATGCGCATCACTGCGCCCGATTTCCGCCGCCCTACCGAGACGAGCAACCCGGGCATTTCGATGTTGTCGCTGCCCGAAATGAAAGCGATGACGTTCAAGAATTTTGAAACGCGTGAAGACGAGCTCGGTAAAGATGCAGTGACTACGATTACCGTCGAAAAGCAAGATCGTTTCGGCAATAAAGTCAAAGATAGGGAAGTGACGCGCGTTAAAGTAACGCAAGACGATCTGAAGACGCTTCGCAAGGCGGTCAACGCGGCGGTGACGTTCGCCGAGGAACCCGAAGGTTGGCTCGTTTTGCTGGGCGACTCGTTCAGCGGCAAGACCCATCTTGTGACGGCGATCGGCAACTATCGTATTGATCTTGGCGGACAAGCCATCTTGGTGGAAGTGGCGGACCTGCTCGATTACATGCGCCAAACTTTTCGTCCCACCTCCGACGTTTCGTTTGATCGCCGTTTCAATGAAATTAAAACTACCCCGCTGTTGATCTTGGATAATCTAAAAGAAAGCGGCGCCAGTTCGATTTGGGCGGAGGATAAGCTCTACCAGATTCTAAATCATCGCTACTACGCTCATTTGCCGACCGTCATCACGTAGATCGGAAGAGCACACGTCTGAACTCCAGTCACGTGGCCTTACTTCGTATGCCGTCTTCTGCTTGAAAAAACATAATTTAACATATTAACTATCCCCCCTCCTCTTCTTCCGCTTTCTCTCTTTTCCTT
>BQMV01000007.1 GCA_022181005.1 Anaerolineaceae bacterium
TACTAAGGTTATATATTCTTTAAAAAAACGCTTGTATCTAATAAGCAAATCCTGTACAATCTCCATATCAAGTCGAGCCCCCCTTTACAATGAAAGGCGAATCATGAATATGATTAGGGTCTCAGCCAATTCTCGTACCGCTTCTGTCGCAGGCGCAATCGCGGGGGTCATTCGCGAACACAAGCAGGTAGAAGTGCAAGCGATCGGCGCCGCCGCGGTTAATCAAGCGGTGAAGGCGTTGGCGCTGGCGACAGGATATTTGACAAACGACAATATCCACATCGTATGTATGCCCCAGTTTGCAGACGTAACGATTGACGAAGAAATTCGTACGGCTATTAAATTCAGCGTTGAATTGCGTTCGCAGCATGGTGGATGAGCATAGCGCGCAGCGTTTTTGACATGCAGATTTCAAGAACTATTTGGCGCAGTCTATTATGGGTTATATTATTTTCTGCGCTGTGCGGAGCGCTGACAATGTCGTTGCTTACACCGGTCCATGCTGCGCCAAAGACTCAGTGGGCGACGCATCTTGTGATCAGTGAGGTTTATGGAGGCGGGGGAAATGCGGGTGCGGTTTATACTCATGATTTTATTGAGCTCTTCAACCCTACCGATCATGATATTTCTTTAGACGGAAAGTCAGTGCAATATGCGCCTCCAGCGGGAAGTAATTGGACTGTCGTTAACCTTAGCGGCTTATTGAAAGCCGGACAGTATTATTTAATTCAAGGAAGCTCGGGAGGGAGCGATGGAACGGCTCTTCCAACTCCTGACGTAATAAGTAATGTAAATGTGGCTATGGACAAAGGCAAAGTTGCATTAGTTAATTCAACAATAGGATTAACCTGCAACGGAGACGACAAGCCGTGCTCTCAGTCTGTAATTGACAGCATTGATGATCTTGTCGGATATGGAACAGCCACTTTTTATGAAGGAACAAACGGTCCCGCTTCCGCGCCGAACGCGAAGAAATCCAGTATGCGCGTGGATAGCTGTATAGACATGGGTGAGAACAGCACCGATTTCAAGGTTGACGATCCTACGCCGCGCAACAAGGATTCGATAGGATATATTTGCGGAGTAGGCACATACACTCCTACGGAAACCCCTAACGAAGAAACCCTCACTGTGGCGGCGGAGAATACGAATATCGCTGCGACAGAGACCATGATTGCGCTTTCAGCATCTCCCACAATTGCAACTCCTACGCCCTCTCGCACGCTTAAGCCGACCCGCACTCCTTCTTTTACGCGCACGCCATCCCCTACTCGCACTCCTTCTCTTACGCGCACGCCATCCCCTACTCGCACTCCTTCTCTTACGCGCACGCCCACAATAACCTATACTCCTACAAACACGAAAACCCCTACAAAGACAATAACGCCTTCTCGCACTCCAACGGCTGCCCCCATTCAACTGGTTGCGATCAACGAATTCGTGCCGCGCCCCGGGCGAGACTGGAACAACGATGGGCTCATCAACACCGGCGATGAATATATTGAATTGATCAATTATGGCGCAACCAGCGTCAACTTAAGCGGCTGGACGCTGGATGACGAGATAAATATCGGCTCGGCGCCCTATCGGATACCGTCTTTAACGCTCAGACCCGGAGAGCGGATCGTCTTTTATGGGAGTCAGACCGGTTTATTGCTCAGCGACGGCGGCGATGCGGTGCGCCTGCTCAAACCTAACGGCGGGTTGATAGATGCTTTCGACTACAACGTAGTAAATTACCCCGATCAATCCTTCTGCCGCCTGCCAGATAAAGGCGGATTGGGGCTTTGGGGAAATAACTGCTATCCAACGCCCGGATTGCCCAATTCGCTCGGAAGCGCGCCTAACGCTTCTATCCCGTTGATTAACGACGCGCTTTGCCCGATCGCCGATACGCTTCCGCAGGAATTCTATTGGGCGGAATGCGATCCGTTCGGGAATGCGATTTGGAGTCGTCGTTATTGGGATGATGCGGGCTGGTATGGAGAATTGCGGTTGCCGAATATTAACGGTAAATGGGATGTGTTCGCGGATTAATTAATCGTCCGCCGCGCGCGCCACTTCTTCCGGCTCGAACGCCACTTCTTCTTTGCCGGTTAATTTCTCATCTACTTTTTGAATGATCAGGCGCAAATGACCGGAATGTGAAACGTAGTCCAAGTCGTCGGCGGGGATAGCCAGCACGGGGCATAGCGTGAAGTTATCAATCCACGCTTCGTAGAGATTGTTTAAGCCGTCTAAATAGCCCGGCGCGATGGCGCGCTCGTAGGCGCGTCCGCGGTTGGAGATGCGGTTTTGCAGGGTGGATACTGACGCTCGCAGATAGATGACCAGATCGGGGGGCGGGAGGAAGCGTCTCATCGTCTCGTAGAGATCGCGATAAGTTTGATAGTCGCGTTCTTGAAAATGCCCCTGCAAATAGAGGTTTTGAGCGAAGATTTCGGCGTCTTCGTAGACGCTGCGATCTTGCGCGACCGAGGTTGAACGCTGAGACAATTGATAATGCGAATGGAGACGATGTGTAAGGAAAAAAACTTGCGAATGGAACGACCATGCGCGCATATCGGCGTAGAAATCGGCGAGGTAGGGATTTTCCGCTACCGGCTCATAGAACGGCTCCCAGCCGGCGCGTTCGCATAACATTTGCACCAGCGTAGATTTTCCCACGCCGATATTTCCGGCGACTGCCACGAATTTTTTCATGATGTTTTTCCGCGTGAGGTAAGCGACCGTTCTGCGGCTACTTCGGAAATTCTCCAGCGAGTTCCTTATCAATTACTTGCTGGAAGACGCCGAGCGGCTGCGCGCCGACGACGGCAAGCCCGTTGATAAAGAACGTAGGCGTCGAGCTTATGCCGAGGTTGAGCGCGAAATCGCTGTCGGTTTGTACGGCTTGTTGATATGTTCTGTTTTTTACGCAGGCTTCAAATTTGTTAAGGTCAAGCCCTAATTCAGACGCATACTGCGAATATACGTTGACGCTGAGCGAGGAACCGCCGAATAATTTATCGTGAAATTCCCAGAATTTATTTTGTTCGTTCGCGCACATGGAGGCTTCCGCAGCGGCTTGCGCGTCGGGATGAATGGATGTGAGCGGCAGATGACGATAGACGATCCGAATCTGACCGGGGTAGGCGTCTAACAAAGGTTGATAGACGGTCTGTTGCCATTGCTTGCAATATGGACATTGGAAATCGCTGAATTCGACAATAACGATCGGCGCATTTTCCGGACCGATGGACGGAAAGCCAGCGTCGTCAACCGGGTAGCGAGTGATTTGCGGCGGCGCATTGTTTGCGGCTGAAGGCGGATTCGTCGCTTGCGCATCCGCTTGTTGGGCGGAGAAAATGTTCGCGCCCCAGATGAGATAACCGAGCGCCACCCCTATGGCAAAAGTCAATACGCTCAGCGCGGTAAAGAAATGACTGCGCTTAAAGATGATCGTATCTTCGGCGTTGAACGGCGCTTCGTCCGTTGAGGCGGACTCAATAAGCGGCTCGTAGGGATCGTTTGTTTTTACAGGTTTCGATTTTGTAGGCATGTTCGTCATTATAGTGCAAGCCTGAAAATTTGTCAGTCGTAACTTTCGCGTTGACGCGCGCCGGGCGCCGCGCTCCGCTTCTGAAACCGCGCCAGCGCCCGGCGTCGAAATGAAGCGATGCTTCTGCGGATGGAGGGAATTCGCGCGAGCAACAGAACGCCCGCGATCAAAGAATAAATTAACGGACGCACGATGTCGCCTTGCAGCGCGAAGAGATCTCCTTTTTTGCTCCAGGCGTAATGCAAGAGGAGGATTGGCGCGATCAGGTAGACGGTCTGATGCAGCCTCTTCCAGCGTTTGCCGAGGCGGCGTTTCCAGAGATCGAAAGAGGTTATGGCTAGAGGGGTCAACATAAGGAGCCCCAATATGCCAAGAAGGATGTAAGGCTTTTCGCCGATAGTTTGAGCGAGCAGGCTCCAAGCGAAACCGTAATCGAGGTTAACGTAGATGGTCGCGTGCAGCGCGCCGTACATGAATGCGTATAAACCCAGCGTGCGCCGCCGTTGGATCAATTCGCGCCAGCCGAACAGCGTATTGAGCGGCGTACATGCCAACGAGAGCATCAATAGCGTGATAGCATGACGACCCGTGCGTTGTTCGATCTCTTGAATCGGATTCGCCGATAGATTTCCCGCGAGAAGGTCGAAGCAAATCATGATTAATGCCGACCACGCGTATACATGTACGATGATTTGAAGAGGGGTATAGCGTTGCGCGCGCGCCGACATCAATATTCCTTGATCAAATCCATGCCTTCATAGAGATGCGCCACTTGTTCGGCGTATCCGTTGAACATTAACGTTGAGCGGCGTCCAAATTCGCCGATGCGGCGTTCTGTCGCTTGCGACCAACGCGGATGCGGGCGCTGCGGGTTCACGTTGGAATAGAAGCCGTATTCTTTTGCGTTGACTGTATTCCAGAAAGTAGCAGGACGTTCCGCTACGAGCTCGATCCTTACGATGGATTTGATGGATTTGAAGCCGTACTTCCATGGCGCGATCAGACGAATCGGGGCGCCGTCTTGATTAGGCATGGGCAAGCCGTATAAACCCGTCGCCAGAATCGTCAGTTCGTTTAACGCTTCGTCGAGCCGCAGCCCTTCTTGGTAGGGCCACGGATAAAACGGGCTTTTCAATCCGGGCATTTCTTCGGGACGATGGATCGTTTCAAAGCGGACGTATTTCGCATCTGAAGTTGGGTCTGCCTCGCGCAACAGGCTCGCCAGCGAAAACCCCGTCCACGGGACGACCATGCTCCACGCCTCTACGCAACGCAAGCGATAAATGCGCTCCTCTTGCGTGAACTTATTCAACAAGTCTTCGATGCCGTAAGTTTTTGGATTTCGCACTAAACCGTATACGTCCACGGTCCAAGGTCGGGTTGTAAACTCTTGCGCTAAACGCGCGACGCCTTCTTTATCCTCGGTGAATTCGTAGAAATTATTATAGTGAGCAATATCGTCGAGCGAATTAACGGGGTCGCCCAATTCGTCGAATGCGTAGGGAGTCGCCGCTTCTTTCTCGGAGATGGCGGATTGTATTCCCTTTGGAGCGCATGCCGCCAGCGCCGCCGCCCCAGAGAAAACGCCCGCTGTTTTGAGAAATTCGCGTCGCGATACATACTGCGAATACGGCGTGATCTCGGACGATTTAACGGGAATGGATTTAAATTTATTTTTCATAGTATTCCAAATGTGCGCCAAATCATACCCCATGAACTTGCGACCGCGCACGACGCTTAAAATTGATTCATATTGAGCGCGAATGTTTAAGCCGCTATGCGATTGCAAACAAACATTTAAGATACGCGCCCTCTTTGAAGGCGATTGGATGATCCAACGCGTGACCAGTCCTTTCGATCTCTTGAAGCGGGCGCCGCGCTGCTTGCGCCGCCTGATGAATCGATTCAAAGAAGCGTTCGGCGCTCACGCGGCTGGAGCAGGAGGCTTGCGCGAGAATCCCGCCTGATTTTAAAACGCTCAGTCCCAGTTGCGTCAAGCGGCGGTAAGCGGATAACGCCGCCTCAACTTGCGTTTGATTTTGTGCGAACATCGGCGGATCGAGGATAACGAGATCGAATTTACGCCCGCCCGCATTCATCTCAGTTAATGCTTTAAACGCGTCTTCCGTAAGCGTTTCAAATTTTGCGGCTCTAACTTCGGGCAGCTGTTGGTTATGTTTAATGTTTCGTAAAATGGCTTGCGTAGCGGGCAGGCTCAGGTCTACGCTCGTCACCGTTTTGGCGCCGCCCGCCGCGGCGTAGAGGGAGAATCCGCCGGTGTATGAGAAGACATTCAGAACAGTTTTGTGTTGCGAAAGATTCCTGATGCGTTCGCGGTTTTCGCGTTGATCTAAAAAGAAGCCCGTTTTTTGCCCGTTAATCGGATCGCATTCAAAGATTATGCCGTTCTCTTTGAACAGGATCGCGCTTGGAGGAGTATGCGAGGTAAGCATCGAACCGTCGGCAAGACCTTGTAACGCGGCTGTCTGCTTCTGCACGGAGCGGCTGAAGCGTAAGACGATATGCTTATAAGAAGGAAAAGCGCCGCAGATTTCTTTTAAATAGGGAATCCAAGCCGGCGTGTAAAGTTTGACGACCAGCGCGTCCGCGTAACGGTCAACGACCAGCCCGGGCAAGCCGTCGTTCTCTCCGTGAACGAGGCGATATCCGTTGGTGTGCGGAGCGTTCAACGGCTGGCGCAATGCGCTGGCGGTATGTATCTTCTCTTGAAACCAATTTGAATTAATGACGGCGGGTTTTTCGCTCTGTAAAATTCGGACGCGAATAGGCGATGTTGGATCGTATAAGCCAATCGCTAGAAATTTACGTTTCGCGTCGAAGAGGACCGCCAACTCACCGGGCGCGCCGCGCCGACTTTGCTTGAGAATGGATTTCTCGAAAACCCAAGGATGTCCGCGCCGAATATTTTTCTCGGCGTTTGCGGAAACGCGCAGGACAATTTTTTGCGCGGAGGGGCCGGCTATATTCGACAACGCAGGAAATATCATTTTGGGTTATTCGCTCAATCGGGCGGCGTCCGCTTATCTTGTTGTTGAAATTATAAATCTTAAAGCGCGAGCCGCATCCTCGCGGACGCGGCTCGCTAAGTTTAATGTCTCTGCTTCTTAATCCAACTTCCCCGTCACCATTGCCATCTTTAACTCGCCGATCGCTTCTGTGATATGGATTCCGCGCGGGCAGGCGGTGGTGCAGTTATACGCGGTGTGACAGCGGACAGTTCCGTTCGTCTCGCTCAGAATTTCCAGACGTTGCGTAGTCCCTTCGTCGCGGCTGTCGAATACGAAGCGGTGAGCCGCCATCAGCGCGGCAGGACCGTAATATTCTTCGCTTGCCCAGAACGACGGGCAGGCGGTAGTGCAAGCCGCGCAGAGAATACATTTGGTCGTTTCGTCGAAGCGAGCGCGTTGTTCGGGCGACTGCAAGCGTTCGCGTCCGTCGGCGGGCAGCGGCGATTCGTTGATCAGATAAGGCAGCATCTTCTTGTAATTATCGAAGAACGGCTCCATGTCCACGATCATGTCTTTTACCACTTTCAAACCAAGCAATGGTTCGATCGTGATGTTCGCGCCCACGTCGCGCACCAGCGTTTTACACGCCAGCATGTTGCGCCCGTTGATGCGCATCGCATCCGAGCCGCACACGCCGTGCGCGCACGAACGACGGAACGCCAGCGAACCGTCTTTATGACCTTTGACCAACTCCAACACGTCGAGGACGCGATCGGTTTCGTGCGCTTCCACCGTGTAGTTCTCATAATGACCGCGCTGGTCTTTCTCAGGATCGTAACGGAAAATTCGTACGGTAACTTCCATAATCTTAATGCTCCTATCTAACGGACGCGATGCGCCTCGTTCGGTTTAATAGACTCTCGCCTTCGGCTGGAATTTTGTGATCGTTACAGGCTTGTAACTGATCTTCAACTCTCCGTCTTTTTTCACGATTAACGTGTGCTTTAACCAATTGGCGTCGTCGCGTTCGGGATAATCTTCGCGCGCATGTCCGCCGCGCGACTCTTTGCGATTTAGCGCGCTCGCCGCCACCGCTTCCGATACCGCCAGCATGTTGCCGAGCTCCCATGCGTTCAATAATTCCGTATTGAACACTTTGCCCGTATCGCTCACGCGAACGTGTTGATAACGCTTCTGCATATCGCGGACTTTCTCCAAGGCTTCCGCCATCCCCGCTTCGGTTCGATACACGCCCACGTCGGCAAACATGACGTTTTTCATCTCGTGCGCTAGATCGTACGCGTTCGTTTCGCCCGATCCATTTCGCAGCGCGTCAAATTCGGACCTCGCGCCTGCTTCGGCATCGTCGGGCAGTTTCGCCCAGTCTACCGACTTGACGTATTCTACGGCTGTCAATCCGGCGTGTTTGCCGAAGACAACAAGGTCGAGCAGCGAGTTGGTGCCGAGTCGATTCGCCCCATGCACAGACACGCACGCGCATTCGCCCGCCGCAAACAAGCCTGGGAACTTTGTGCCTTTATCGTCAACGATTACTTCGCCAAATTTATTCGTTGGGATGCCCCCCATAGTGTAATGCGCGGTCGGCTGCACCGGCATCATTTGAGTGACCGGGTCTACGCCGATATAGACGCGGCAGAAATCTACGATATCGGGGATTTTTTGCAGGATGGTTTCGCCGGTAATTTTATAAGGCGAGCCGTCTGGGTTAGTGCGTCCATCCTCCAGCGCAAATTTGTTGACCGTCTCCGGGCGGATATCGAGATAGACGTAATTCTTGCCGTCAATGCCGCGCCCTTCTTTGATCTCTGTATAGATCGCTCGGCTGACCACGTCGCGCGACGCGAGGTCTTTGACCGTGTGCGCGTATTTTGGCATAAAGCGCTCGCCTTTGCCGTTGATCAGCACGGCGCCTTCGCCGCGCGCGCCTTCGGTGATGAGAATGCCGAGTTTGTAAATGCCGGTCGGGTGGAACTGGAAGAATTCCATATCTTGAAGCGGAACGCCGCGTCGGAAGAGAATCGCCGCGCCGTCGCCGCTATAGGCGTAGGCGTTGGAGGTCACTTCAAAGATGCGGCCGTGTCCGCCAGTGGCGAAGATGATCGCCTTGCCATGAAAGATATGAAATTCGCCTGTGGCTAATTCGATCGCCACAACCGCCGTCGCTCTGCCGTCTACAATGATAAAGTCGATCACTTGATACTCATCGAAGAACGTAACGTTATTTTTAATGCACTGTTGATACAGCGTTTGCAAGATCATATGTCCGGTGCGGTCTGCGGCGTGGGCGGCGCGGCGGACGGGTTTGCCGGTGTCGTTGTTGGTGTGTCCGCCAAAAGGTCGCTGTGAGATGCGCCCTTCGGGCGTTCGGTCAAACGGCAAGCCCATGTGTTCGAGTTCGATGACTGCGTGAATCGCTTCGTTGCACATGAATTCGATAGCGTCTTGATCGCCGAGATAATCGGAACCTTTGACCGTATCGTACATGTGCCATTCGGGTTTGTCTTCCTCGTAATTCCCCAATGCCGCGCTGATTCCGCCTTGCGCCGCACCGGTATGCGAACGCGTAGGATAAAGCTTGCTGATGACCGCCGTCTTTGCGCCGCGCGAAGCATACAGCCCCGCCATGAGTCCTGCGCCTCCTGCGCCGACGACGATCACTTCAAATTGGTGAATATTTGCCATGAATAATTGCTCCTAAATCTTTTCACCGCGAAGAACGCAAAGATTTTAGATTTGTTTTCTTAGCGACCTTAGCGCACTTCGCGGTTATTTTTTTCTCACGCCGTCAAAATTACATAAACAGCAATGATGCTTGCCGCAACCGCATATGTGATGACGATATTTCGCGCCCAGCGACGCCCGCTTTCGCTTGTGACGTAATCGTCCCAAATTTCCAGCACGCCGTGGACGCCGTGTCCGCATGCGATCAGCACGAACGCGATGACCATCAACTTTGCGAGGACGGTCATGCCGATTTGCCCGAGCGGGTTTTCTGCCAGCGTGGGAAAGAACGCCCAATAGAGGATATCGCCGAAGCCGGCGCCTGTTTTTGAACTGACAATTAAAGCGCCGAAGATGCCCGCCAGAATGAGTCCATACATAGCGAAAACGGTGAAGCGCGTGAACGCCCACATAAAAACTTCAAACGAAAAACCGCGTTTTTTAATAGGAAGAGTTCTTGGCGCCATGTCAACCTCCAAATGTGCGGGTGAACAGAAGGAACAGCGCGCACCCGGCTGCTGCGGCGTACACGATCCATTCGACTTGAATAATGCCCCGATAATGAAGCATTAACTTGGGCCACAGATCCAGAATAGAAATGCGAAGTCCGTTAATGACGTGAAACAAGCCGAAGATCAATATGAATGTTAGGAAGAGCCAATTGTTCATCAATGCGCGCATTGATCCCAGCCCTAGCAGAGAAAGGACGTAAACGGTAAAAAAGATGAACAGCGTGGCGCCGCCGACGCGATGCAACATATAGGTTAGAAATGCAGGTCCTCCCTTGTACGTTATCCCGGCGGGAAGGCTGATATTCCGATTCGAGCCCATAATTTCCTCCAGATGAAGTTGTGAAACGCGGCAATTGTACTCCCTTACGCGTAAACCGTCTAAGAATTATCATTTTTGTAAAACAGCAGTTACAATTGTTTTATATTATTGCGATGGAGATGCGATGAAAACAACCAGCGGATTGGAATATGTTGAAATAGAAATTGGCGCGGGCGCGCAGGCTATGGCTGGAAAAACCGTCAGCGTGCATTACACCGGCAAACTGCAGAATGGCAAAGTGTTCGATAGCTCGATCTCGCGCGGACAGCCGATTGAGTTTACGCTTGGTAAGGGTATGGTCATCAAAGGTTGGGACGAGGGCATTGCGCTGATGAAGGCTGGCGGCAAAGCGCAATTGATCATTCCGCCGCATCTCGGATATGGCGAGCGCGGCGCGGGCGGAGTTATCCCACCGAATGCGACTCTAATCTTCGACGTGGAGTTGGTCAGCGTCCGGTAGAAACTTCTTGCAACTAAAAGATATCGGAAGATAAAACTACCGGTGTCTTTTTATTTCACCGTTCTCGGTGGCGGAGCAAATGCTTCAAGTTCTTTAACAACATCCGCCAGAGGTAACACTTTGGCGGTTTGTGATTCTTTCTTCCCGAAGCCGAAATGATCCAAAACCAGCGCGCGTTTGAGCAGTTGAATAGCCAATGCCGGGTCCACGCCTTTGGGGCAGGCATGCGAACACGCGCCCGCCATGTGACATTGATATGCGCCATGAAACGCATCCACCGAATCAAGGCGGTTGGACACGCCACTATCGCGGTTGTCCGCCGAGTAGCGATACGCTTGCGTCAGCGCTTGCGGACCGAGGAAGCGCGGGTCGGTGGCGACGGTCGGACAAGCTGCAAGGCACAATCCGCATTTGATGCAATACGTGAACTGACTAAAGGCTTCGCGTTCTTCGGGCGTTTGCAAAAACTCGCCCGAAGGATTTTCCATTTCTTTGACGTCGTCAAGGCGAATGATGAAAGGTTTTACTTGCGTATGTTTTTCAAATAACGGTTGCAGATCTGGCACGAGGTCTTTGACGTTCGGATAATTTGGCAACGGTTCAATACTGATCGTGTCCGATCTTAAGTGCAGGACTTGCGTCTGACAGGCTAACTGTGGAAATTGATTCACGAACATGCCGCACGAACCGCAGACTCCCATGCGGCAGGAGGAACGCCATGCAAGCGTCGGGGCTTGTTCCTCTTTGATTTTATGCAAAGCCTCCAGCACGGTCATCCCCTCAAATACGCTCACAGCGTAGGATTCCCAATGCGGCGCAGAATCAGATTCAGGGTCAAAGCGGCGGATGCGAAAGGTGATGATTTTTTCGTCAGGCACGGTCATCCTCCCTGTTCAAAACTAAACGTCCACCACGTCACATACACGCCCAGCGCGAAGATGGCGACGCCGAAAATTATCATGCCCACATCCACCAGTTTGGCGAGCGTGGCGGGGAGCGGCAGTTCGCGCAGGATGCCGCGTGTGCCGTACAGCCCGTGATACAACCCTGCCCCCAATAACAAAATGTAAATGACAAACTGACCGACGCTCTTTCCGCGCTCGATCATGGCGGCAAACTCGCGGGCTTCTTCCACGCTCATGGCGTAGAAGATGGGCGCGTAGTGCATGATGGCAAAGTGCGCGCCGAGCAAAATTAAAATCAGCGGAACGACCAGCAGGTGTAAAGACCACCAACGAGATTCGCGCATTGTCGCCTCTTAAGGAAAGAACAAACTGGAACCGCCCAGCGCCATTAACAAGCCCGCCAGGATCATCATCAGATACGTTAAAGGACGATGTTTCTTCACCGAAGATTGATATGGGTAGATCGGTTCTTGCGGTTTGCCTAGGAAGAAGCCCAGTTCGACTAGAAATAGACGAATGCCGTTCATGGCATGAAAGACCGCCATCGCAAATAGCAGATATTCAATCACCTTGAACGGCGGCGAAGCGAACAATGCCATCAACTGCGTCCAGGCATGTTCGCCGCGTATGCGATTGGCGGTTTCGATAATATGCAGAACCATGTACGCCGTCAGCCCCAAGCCCGAAAGCCTATGCCCCAAATATAAATAACGCTCAAACGAATATTTGCCCGCATAAACCCAGCCGCGCAAACCGAGCCGACCGGTAGGTTGATTGTTTTTCATCAATACTTCCTTTCCACCGGTTCCCACATCGAAATATTCACCGGGCAATACTCTAAACGAGGTCCATCTTCCGTGCGATACGCCAGCGTATGCTTCAACCAGTTTTCGTCGTCGCGTGCGGTGAAATCGCGGCGGGCGTGTCCGCCGCGCGATTCGGTGCGAGTTAGCGCGCCCAGCGTAGCCACTTCCGCCGCTTCGAGCATGAAGCCTGTTTCAATGGCGCGCATCAAATCGGTGTTGTAGCGCAGGCTTTTATCCGTAACTGAAATAAACTTGTAGCGTTCTTTCAATTCGCGGATTTTTTTCAACCCCGCTGTCATCTTCTCATTTGTGCGAAAGACGCCCATCGTCAAATCTAAATTGTGACGCAATTCTTTGCGGATCTGGTAATGGTCTTCGCCGCCGCTGGATTGCAGCAACGTCTCAACCGGCGCCCAGGCTTGTCTCGCGTCTTTTGGCGTTTCTGCCGTCGCAGTTATTTGGCAATACCGCGCCGCCTCCGCGCCTGTTACGCGTCCCCACACCAAACATTCGGCGGTGGAGTTCGCGCCGAGCCGATTTGCTCCATGCAAAGAAACGCACGCTACTTCGCCCGCCGCCCAAACATTTTCGATGGGCGTGCGTCCTTGCAGGTCGGTATGCACACCGCCCATCGTGTAATGCGCCACTGGCCGGATCGGAATCGGCTTTTCGATGGGATCCAGCCCGATGTGCGTTAACGTCACTTCGCGGATTAATGGCAGACGTTCCAGAATTTTTTTTCGTCCCAGTCCGCGCAAATCCAAATGGATATAATCCAGTTCATCTGGTCCGGGGAAGCCGCGGCCAGCCTCGATCTCGATCATCTCGGAGCGCGAGACCATGTCGCGCGGCGCAAGTTCCATTTTAGACGGGGCGTATGTTTCCATGAAGCGTTGACCGGCGTTATTGAGCAGAATGCCGCCTTCGCCGCGACAGGCTTCGGTCATCAAGATTCCGCTGGGGATTAATCCCGTCGGATGAAATTGAATGAACTCCATATCTTTGAGCGGAAGCCCGGCGCGATAAGCCATTGCCAGCCCGTCGCCGGTGACAGTTTCGGAGTAGGTGGTGAAGCCAAAAATTTGACCCGCGCCGCCAGTGGCGAGGATCAACGCTTTGCCGCGAATGAATATGAGGCGCCCTTTCAGCATGTCAATCATCGTCAACCCAACGAAGCGCTGGTTTTCCACAACGATGGAAGTTACGAAGCCTTCGTCGTAGCGATTAATCTGCTTGGTATGTTTCATCAATGTATCGTAGAGCGTTTGCATTTCGAGCAAGCCGGTTTTGTCGGCGGCGAAAACGGCGCGGGGGAAGGTGTGCCCGCCAAATGGTCGCTGTGCGATGCGCCCGTCTTCCTGCCGCGACCAAGGGATGCCCCAGTGATCTAAGCGCAGAATTTCCTTTGGCATTTCATGCACGAAGAAATCTACCGCGTTTTGATCGGCAAGGAAATCTGAACCTTTGACCGTGTCCCAGGCGTGGAGTTCGTAACTGTCGCCCTCGTCTTGACGCATAACCGCCGCCGTGCCGCCCTCCGCCGCCACCGAATGCGCGCGCATCAGTTGCAGTTTGGAAACCAAAGCGATGTTTAAATCTCCTGCGCTTTGTTGAGCGGCTTCTAATGCGGCGCGCAAACCCGCCAAGCCCGTTCCCAAAATGATCAAGTCGTGAGTATAAACTTCCATGAAGCGCTCCTCGTGAATCTAGGCTTCATTGTAGTAGTTTGCAAAGAGTCGAATTAGTGATGTTTGTCATTGCATGGGCGGATAAATAAAACAAAAAAGGTCGGAAGCGTAATTTCCGACCTTTGATTCTTTGTTCCTGCCGTTTTTGTCGCGACGATCAACTCATCCATTGAACGACTGCGTCGCCGAATTCGGAGCATTTGACCTCTTTTGCATCGGTCATACCGCGCGCGAAATCATAGGTGACGGTTTTCGCTGCGATTGCGCCTTCCATGCCTTTGACAATCAAGTCGGCGGCTTCTGTCCAGCCGATGTAGCGCAGCATCATCTCTCCAGAGAGGATGACCGAGCCCGGGTTGACTTTATCCAAGTCGGCGTATTTCGGCGCGGTACCGTGAGTCGCTTCAAAGATGGCGTGACCCGTCTTATAGTTGATGTTTGCGCCGGGCGCGATTCCGATCCCGCCTACTTGCGCGGCGAGCGCGTCCGAGAGGTAATCGCCGTTCAAGTTCATAGTGGCGATTACGTCGTAATCTTGCGGGCGGATCAACACGAACTGCAAGGTCACGTCGGCGATGGTATCCTTAATCAATAACTTTGATTTCCATTTGCCGTCGCCATGCGTATCCCATAGCGCCAAGCCCGCTTCCACTTCGGCTTTGATGTCGTTTTGTTGCGCGGGACTCATCATCTCGAAGCCGGGATCGACGATTTTCGCGTTGTCTTCCACGCTGAGATCGGGCGTTCTTTCTTTGTTCGCTAAAATCCAGGTTTCGCGTTCGGTAACAATCTCGTTGCGGAATTCGCGTTTGGCAAGCGCGTAACCCCAATCTTTGAACGCGCCTTCGGTGAACTTCATGATGTTGCCCTTATGCACCAAGTTGACGCTCTTGCGTTTGTTGAGCAGGGCGTATTCAATCGCCGCGCGGATTAAGCGTTCCGTGCCTTCGACGGAGACGGGTTTGAAGCCGATGCCTGAAGAATCGGGGAAGCGGATTTTTGCGTATTCTTTTGGGAAGTTTTTCTGCAATAATTCTTTGAATTTCTTATTGTCTTCTGTTCCGTTGGCGAATTCGATGCCGGCATAAATATCCTCCGTATTTTCGCGGAAGATGACCATATCCACTTTTTCAGGATGTTTCACCGGCGAAGGCACGCCGTTGTAGTAGCGCACGGGACGCAGGCAGACGTATAGATCCAGCAACTTGCGAAGTTGGACGTTTAATGAACGAATGCCGCCGCCGATCGGCGTCGTCAACGGACCTTTGATGCCGACCAAAAATTCAGTGAACGCTTCGACCGTTTCATCGGGCAGCCAATTTTGGAATAACTTGAACGACTTTTCGCCCGCGTACACTTCCATCCAATGGAGTTTGCGTTTGCCGCCGTAGGCTTTTTCGACCGCTGCATCGAACACATGCTGCGCGGCGCGCCAAATATCGCGCCCGGTGCCATCGCCTTCTACAAAGGGGATGACCGGATTGTCAGGAACGTTTAACTTCCCATCCTGAATTGAAATCTTCGTCCCGCCCGTCGGGACCTTAACATTTTGATAAGCCATAGTTAGATTCTCCTTGCAAAAATTATCGGCTGGATTATATCATCGCCCCTTGACAGATTCCTCCCCCCGTATAGAATCACGCCAGTATGAAGAATCGCATCGTTTTCGATCTTCGACCTGATCCTGCTTCGAAAATTTTCTTTTCACCGTTTACAAAGAGAGCCATCATCGGCTCTCTTTTTTTATCCAATTAACTCCCTCTCCCCACGGAAGAGGACTGGGGTGAGGGTCATTTCTCACAACCTACTTTTCTGTCAGCCCTCCACTGCGTACTTGTGCAACACGCTGGCGATCAATGTTTGGTAGGGAACGCCTTCACGAATGGCGCGTTTTTGTAGACTCGTCAGATCTTTGGAAGAAATGCGGATGTTGACACGCTTATCCTTCTTGAATGTGGCGCGCGCGTACGCTCGATATTTTTCTTTTTGTTCTTTCACACTCTTTGCAGATTTCTACTCATCCTGCTCATACGAGGCAAGTAATTCGAGTTCATCCTTGTCAAATTTTAGTTCGGTCATTTGTCATTATCCTTGCGTTATCTTGATTTCGATTGTAGCATTTTGTAATCTTCAAGGCAACAACTTATTCTCAACTTGGAACTTGAAACCTGGAACCTGAAACTTGGAACATGGAACTTGATACATGATTAAACTCCCCGGCCTAATTGACCCTCACGTCCACGTGCGCGAACCTGGGCAGACCCACAAAGAAGACTGGGACTCTGCCACCCAAGCCGCGCTCGCTGGCGGCGTGACGACCATCCTCGCCATGCCCAATACCCAGCCGCCGATCTTCGATAAAACGACCCTCAACCTTGCGCTCGATGCTGCGAAGCAAAAAGCCCGTTGTGACTATGGTCAATTCCTCGGCGCTGGACCAGATAACGCAAACGTTCTTCCCGCGCTCGCTGACAAAGCCGCAGGCTTAAAGATGTACCTCGACTCCACCTTCGGCGAACTTCGCCTCGACGATATGACTCTGTGGATGCCGCACTTCATCAACTTTCCCAAATCCGCGCCCATCGTTTTACACTCCGAGTCACGCACTATGGCGGCAGGGATTCTCTTCGCCGCGATCTATGACCGTCCCGTTCACATCGCTCACGTCTCATTGAAAGAAGAAATCCTCCTGATCAAAGCCGCGAAAGAAAAGGGAATCAAAGTGACGTGTGAGGTATGTCCGCATCATTTGTTTCTAACAGCAGAATCCCCCTCTCCCAGCGGGGGAGGGGCTAGGCGCCGCACTGAGCTTGTCGAAGTGGGTGAGGGCGAATCCTCAGGCAGATGCGAAGTCCGCCCGCGCCTCGCCACCCAAGAAGATGTCGAAGCCCTCTGGCAAAACATGGACGTGATTGACTGCTTCGCCACCGACCACGCCCCTCACACCATCGAAGAAAAAGATTCCGATAACCCTCCGCCTGGATTCCCTGGGCTGGAAACGTTGCTCCCTTTGTTGTTGACTGCGGTGGACGATGGACCCTTCGGCACGGCTCAGGGCAGGCTTTTGACCATTGACGATTTAATCCAAAAAAGTGTTATCAATCCGCGCAGAATCTTCCACCTCCCCGAACAACCCGAGACATGGATCGAAGTAGACGAGTCCGCCGAATACGAGATCAAAGCCGCGAATCAATTCACCCGTTGTGGCTGGACTCCGTTCGAGGGGTGGAAGGTCAAAGGGCGTGTGAGGCGGGTTGTCCTCCGAGGCAAAACTGCCTTTGAGGATGGAAAAATCCTAGCCGAGGCGGGGTTTGGGAAAAATATCAGGAAAGTGTGATATGTGCTAAAATACATATCACAATATGTAGAAAGGAGTTGAAATGCAGAAGATAATAGGTGTAACCGAACTTCAACGGCAATTCCGTTCATTTTTCGAGGATGTGGTTCGCAAGCGCATTCCCCTCGTGTTGACGCGCGGTTCGCGTCCTGAGGCGGTGCTTCTTCCTTATGAGGATTACCAACGCTATCAGCAAATACAGGAAAGCGAAGTGCTTGCCCGCTTTGATCAGGTCTGGGCGCGGCTGGCGCAGGTCAACGCGGAATTCAGCGAGGATGAGATCGCCGCGGATATCGAAGCCGCTCGCAAGGGATGACCATGCGCGTTGTTGTGGATACAGGGATTCTGGTCAGCGCGCTCATTCGTCCAACAGGAATGATCGGCGATATTCTTCATGCCTTGCGTGACGGACGGTTCACAGCGGTCTATTCCACATCAATGATGTTGGAAGTTACGGACGTTCTAAGTCGCCCGAAGATTCAAGAGAAATACCATATCCAACCTGACGATATTACAGCATTGATCAATCTTGTCCGCTTGCGCGGGGAGTTGGTCATTCCGAAACAAACGATCACTGCCTGCCGCGACCCAAAAGATAACAAATTTCTCGAAGCCGCGCTTGCAGGCGAAGCGGATGCGATCGTCACAGGCGATAATGATTTGCTTGTGCTCCATCCCTTTGAAGGCGTGGATATTTTGCGACCTGTTGAACTCCTGGCAAAGTTATGAGATTCGGACTCCAGAAGTCTTTGGAGGAAAACCATCATGTAAAACTTCACCGACGTAAAACTCGAGATCTTCGTGCCGCAGGACCACGCCATGAAACTTGCCGACGCGCTTTCAGAGATCGGCGTGGGCGTGATCGGAAATTACGACCACTGCGTTGCTCTCACCCCCGTGCGCGGATTCTTCCGCTCGATGGAGGGAGCAAACCCATTTGAAGGGATAGTTGGAGAGATCAGCGCAGTGGCGGAGTATAAAATGGAGGTCAACTGCAAACGCGAGTTGGTGGAGGATGCGATTCGAGTGATAAAGAGTGTGCATCCCTACGAAGAGGCGCTGGTCAATGTCATTCCGCTGGCAAATCATTTGTTTAGGTAGTGAAAGGCAAAACGATGAAACGATTAACTGTAATTCCAATGCTCCTCGCACTCATGGCATGTAGTTTATTCGTTCCAATGTCCCCCGCGCCGCCAGCAACGGACACCCTGGTCCCGTTGCCGATTTCGCCCACCGAAACGTTCATGGCAGTCTGCACGCCGCCCGCTTGTAACGCGGACGAAACGTATGTCTGCCCCGGCGATTGCCCCGGCGGATGCGGCACGGTCTGCGCGACCGTCACGCCAGATGCGGCTTTTGCTCCGCTTGCGACGGTTGACGGCGCGGGGATGTGGATCGCGCGGAACGAAGAGATGCTTGTTTCTCTTGACCCAAGCGGCGTAAACCCGGGGTTTGCCTTGCAACGACTGTACGCGCCGGTGGCTGATTTCTTTCTAACGCGCGATGGAAATATCTATTCGCTCACCGACACGGGCAACGGCGCGCTCGAACTCAGGCAGGCGTATCCGCGCGAACGGCTGATCGCTAATTTGGACACGCGCCGCGATGTGGATGGAAGCCCGCGCACTGCGCCGATATTTTCCGCCGATGGCGCGAACCTCGTTTGGAGCCGCGCCGATGAAGACGGAACGATGACGCGCACAGTGTTCGTCACTTCGTTGGAGACGGGCGAAAGCCGCGAGGTCTGGCGCGCGGAGTTGCCGGAGGAAGCGGCTGGTCACGCGCTCATACCGATTTTCTGCGATGAGGCGCGGCAGGTACTCGTCTACGCGCTCCACGCGTTTTACA
>BQMV01000008.1 GCA_022181005.1 Anaerolineaceae bacterium
CCGCTCGGGAATCAATCCGTGTTGCTGGCTGGCGTCAACGACAATGTACACATTCAACGGAAGCTTGTGCACGATCTCGTCCGCATCCGCGTGCGCCCATACTACCTCTACCAATGCGATCTGGTGGAAGGCGCCGGACATTTCCGCACGCCTGTCGCAAAAGGCATCGAGATCATGGAAGGGCTGCGCGGGCATACCTCCGGTTATGCTGTGCCCCAATACATTATTGACGCGCCCGGCGGCGGCGGGAAGATTCCCGTTATGCCGAATTACTTGATCAGTATGTCGGACCATAAAGTAATCTTGCGCAATTACGAAGGTTACATTACCACTTATGAAGAACCGACCGACTACCTACCGAGCGATGCGGCAAAATTCAAGGGCGAAAAACGCATAGAATCCGGTCAAGCCGGCGTATTGGGCTTGCTCGAAGGTCAACAGATGTTTATCAAACCTGAAGGCTTCGACGAACTTCATGACCGGCACGGCATTCAACATCGCCTCAAAGATGAGAAGAAATGGCAGCCGCTCGGCATCGGCGACGGCGAATCAAATCCAACAAAGGAATAGCAACTACAGGAGAAACTATGACATCTCGCACAAAAAAAATCTTGGGCGTCGCGCTCAGCGCCCTCTTCATACTTAGCGCATGTCTCCCGCAAGGGCAACCGCCAGCGCCGACCGCCAATGCGACAGAGCTTGCCAACCAAGTGGCGGAAGCCGTCGCACTGACCCTCGCCGTGGCGCAAGCGCAGACGGAAGCCGCTCAACCTGCAGCGACCAACACCACGCTTCCAACGCAGACTGAGGCTGTTCCACCTTCGCCGATCCCCGTCATCCCTTCAGCGACTCCGCTCATACTCGTTCAACCCACTTCTACGCGCGTCGTAAGCGGCGGAGGCGGAGGAGGCGGCGGCAGCGTTGCGCCTCTCCCTTACGATTGCACAGTTTTCAGCAATGAACCCCGCGATTTAACCGTATTCAAGAAAAACAAAGAATTTGATATCGTGTGGACTATCAAAAATACCGGCACAAAGACTATTCCCGCCAATTTCGACATCAAATACTTCAGCGGCACAAAATTAATGGAAGATCCTAATTACACTGTCCGCGAATTTGGGAAAGACCTCAAGCCAGGCGAATCGATCAAGATTGTGATTGACGCTATTGCCCCGGTGGAAAAAGGCAAGCACATAATGACATGGATAGTGGAAGGTCAATTGTGCTATCCTTATGTTGCGATCGTCGTCGAATAATTGATCGAAAACAGGACGGATATGAAGCGCCGTAAATTCGCGCTTTGGCTCGGAGCATTAACAGCGGCGATGGCTTGTCTTCCAACGTCTTATATGCCCGCGCCTACGTTCGATTCCAATTCGATTAACACCTTCATTGCGCAAACCGCTGACGCCGCATCCACGCAGACCGCTTCTGCTGCGCCTCTCACGCAAACGCCTTCTGCGACTCTCAAGCCGACCTTCACTATAAGCGCGTCGCCGGCGCCCACTACGACGTTTCTGTTCATTATGCCCAATCTAGCGACGCCTACCGGCACGTCTACCCTAGCCCCCCTTGGCAGCGGCACAAGCCGCTCCAAATATGGATGCGAGGTGCGCACCGTAGATCCCGAGCCCAAGACCGTCTTCGAACCGCGAGCCGATTTCACAGCGACATGGGGCGTTCGAAATATCGGCACAGAGACTTGGTATCGCATCTCAATGAATTATGTTTTTTACAGCGGAGATAAACTCCATAAAGTCTCTTCATACGTTATACCTAAAGCCGTTGAAACCAGAAAAAACGTCCTTCTCCCGGTGGAAATGTCCGCCTTCAAGAAGCGCGGCACATACTCCACGCAATGGGCGCTGAAAATGGATAACGTCTATTTTTGTCCTATGACGCTAACCATCATCGTGCGTTAAGCGGCAACGCCCGCAAATAAAAAACGACGACCTGTTTCAAGGTCGTCGTTTTGCGTTTTTACTCAGCGGGCGTCGCAGGCGGCGCCGGCGGGACTTCAACCTCCCCGCCTTCCGTTGGTTTCTTCCGCAAGGCGAAGAATCCGACCGCCACCGGGATAAGGATCGCGATCAGCGAAAAGCACAGCATGGCGTATCCATAAGCGGGCGGCATTTGCCCGGAGGAACCGCCTAACTGAAAGCTTCCACCACCCGTAATCGTGCCGATGCCCATGATGCAGGCGAACAACGCGCAACACCCGCAAATCACAGCGGTTGCAATGGTTGCGATCATACCGATATTTTTGTTGTTCATTTTTTCTCCGTTGAACTGAATTCTTTCAAGTATACAACATGTGACGTCAACTTCTCAACTTCGCGCCGACTTCAAACTCCAATCGCTTCACGATCTTCGTGCGGATCGCCGCAGCCTCGGCGTCGGTCATTGTCTTCTCAGATTGATACGTGAGACTGTACGCCAGCGACTTCTTTCCCGCGCCGATCTTTTCATCGCGGTAGACGTCGAACAAGCGGACGCGGGTGACGGTCTTTCCGCCCGTCTGCCTGATCAGCCCTTCGACGCGCTCCGCCGCCACCGATTCATCCACGATGATGGCGATATCCTCCAGCACAGGCGGGAATTCGGAAACGGGCGTGATTCCATACGAAGGCGCCGCGCTTTGCAAAGCGTCCAAATCAAATTCAGCCACGATGACCGGTGAATCTTCGAAATCATATTTCTCTTTCACCAGCGGATGCAGTTCACCGAACACGCCGACGGTCTGTCCGTTCACTTTCACTTCTGCCGCTTTGCTGGGATGCAAATAGGTCACGCCGTCTGTTGGGGTGTAGGAAATGCCGCTCAGGCGGAGTCCGCTCAACAGGAGTTCGAGGCGTCCTTTCATGTCGAAGAAGTCGAACGAAGCGGAATCCTTCACATCCCACGCGGACTGAGTCCGCAATCCAGTCATTGCGATTGCCAGCTTGCGAGGTTCATTAGGAAGATTATTTTTATTCGGCTCAAACACTGAACCGATCTCGAACATCGCAATCGATTCGGCGCGCGCATTCTTTTCGACGTTCTCCAAAAGCGACGCGAGCAGACTGCGGCGCATCACGCGGCGTTCGGGCGCAATGGGATTCGCCAACGCGACATACTCATCGTGCGCAACGAGGCGACCTTCGCGTTCGGGCGAAGTCATGCGATAACTGACGACCTCCTGCACGCCGAGGCTGGTGAGAATGTCGCGGGCGTGCTCCTCCCACTCATGTTTGGGATTGCCGATCTGCGGCGGGAGCGAATCAGACATGCGCGTTTCAGGGATGCGATCATAGCCGTAGACGCGCGCGACCTCTTCCAGCACATCCGCAAGACCGACAACGCCTTCGCCGATGTCAAGACGATGCGGCGGCGTCTTCGCTTTGACAGAGTCTTTTTCCACTTTGCATTCAAACTCGAGGCGCGTGAGCAAATCGGCGATTTGTTTCGCGGTGAGATCAATGCCGAGCAAACGCTTCACGTCTTTCGTGGTGACGGTGATCGTCGGGTCCTTCGGCTTGAGCGGATACACATCCACGAGATCGGGCGCGATCTGCCCGCCCGACCACTCTGCCATGAGTTCAAGCCCGCGCTTCACGCCCTGCTCCGCCATGGCAGGATGCACGCCGCGCGAAAAACGGAACGACGCTTCAGACGGAAGATTGTGCTGTTGCGCCGTTTTGCGAGTGGCGATCGGATTCCACGACGCGCCTTCAAGCAAAATTGTGCGCGTCTTGGCGGTGACTTCCGATTCTTCGCCACCCATCACGCCCGCCATCGCCAGCGAACTTTTTTCGTCACAGACCAAAACATTCGTAGACGTAAGTTCGCGCTCCGTTCCGTCGAGAGTTTTTATTTTCTCGCCATCCTTCGCCGCGCGGGTGATGATCTTGATTTTGCGGTTGGACAAATTGCCAATTTGTCCTACACGCCCCACGAGGACATCGTAATCAAACGCATGAAGCGGCTGACCAATATCGAGCATCGTATAGTTCGTCGCATCCACGATGTTATTGATGGGACGCATCCCAGCCAATCGCAACCTTCTTTGGATGCGATACGGACTCGGCTTGATCTCAATATCACGGATCATTCCCATCACAAAGCGCGGATTGAGTTCAGGGTTGGTGATCTCAATTTCAACGAGGTCTACTACGGACTGCGGACTGCGTACTGCGTTCTTTACCTGTTTACCTGTTTCCGTGTTTCCGTGTTTACGCATTTCTCGCCCCGTCAACGCCGCCAACTCCCTCGCGATACCGATCACATTCGCATTCCGCGCCATGTTCGGCACAATGGAAATATCCAGCACGGCATCGCCCATGTAATCAGCGAGCGGGGTTCCCACAGGAGCATCGTCATCGAGCAGGATGATGCCATCGTGCTCTTCGGAGATTCCAAGTTCCTTTTCGGAGCAGACCATCGAATACGATTCCACGCCGCGAATCTTTGTCCGCTTGAGGGTCATCAACTGCAAACCTTCCGCATGACCGTCGTAGAGCGTTGTCCCCTCTTTCGCATACGCGGCTTTGATCGGCTTGTCGAGTTTGCCCGTCCCTTTCAAGTGGAAGATATTCGGCGCGCCCGTTAACACGGTTTGACTTTCCTTGCCGTCGAACAAGTCAAGTAAGGTCAATCGGTCCGCGTTGGGATGCGCTTTCACCTCGCGGATCTCCGCCACGACGAGTTTTTCTTTATCCCAAGCAATGCCGCTCGTCTTGAACTCGTGCTTCTCACCGTCTTTATATTCAGGCATCGGCAAGCCCGCATACTTGATCTCATCCACTTCGAGACCAGCCAAAGTCAACTTACGGGCAATGTCTTCAACAGAGAGACCGTCGAGGTCAATGTAATCTCGTAACCATGAAATAGGTATCTTCATAACTTAATTCCTTTGAACCGCTAAGCTCGCTAAGACCGCAAAGATTCTTTTCTTTCTTCTTAGCGACCTTCGCGCTCTTCGCGGTAAAAATTTTTAGAACTGCTCCAAAAACCTGAGGTCGTTGCCCCAGAAATATCGAATATCGTCAATCTTGTAACGCAACATCAACTGACGCTCAGGTCCCATGCCCCAGGCGAAACCCGAATAGCGCGACGGGTCATAGCCTCCGTTTTGCAACACGACAGGATGCACCATGCCACAGCCGAGAATTTCGAGCCAGCCTGAATTTTTGCACACGCCGCATCCCTTGCCGCCGCAGACGAAACATTCCACATCCACTTCGGCGGAGGGTTCGGTGAACGGAAAATACGACGCGCGGAATCGTGTCCGCGCATCTTGTCCGAACATCCGCCGCGCAAAATCATTCAGGGTTCCCTTCAAATCGGCGAAGGTGATGTTCTCGCCGACGACGAGTCCCTCCACTTGGTTGAATTGGATCTCGGAACGCGCGGTAATTTGCTCGTAACGAAAGCACATCCCAGGCAACGCGATGCGGATCGACGGCGGGTTATCAGGATTCGTCGCGGCGTATTCTCGCATCGCATGAATTTGTCCCGGCGACGTATGTGTCCGCAACAGGATCGGATTATCGCCGCGTCCCTCCGCCTCCACAAAAAATGTATCCTGCATGTCGCGCGCGGGATGGTTGGGCGGGAAGTTCAGCAATTGAAAATTGTATTCATCCGTTTCCACTTCGCGCGACGTGTACACCTGAAAACCCATGTCCGCGAGAATGCTCATCACTTTTCGCAACTGTTGCGTAGACGGATGCAACCGCCCCACATGGATTCCGCGTCCGGGCAGAGTCACATCCAACGCGTCTTCTTCGAGGGATTTCGCCAGCGCGGCTGATTTCACGATCTTCGACCTCTCCTCCAGCGCAGACTCTAACGCCACCTTTACACGGTTCGCCCCCGACCCGACAGCTGGTCGCTCCTCCTTCGACAGTTTCCCCAACCCGGCAAAGACCGTCATCAGCGGCGAACTGCGCCCAAGATGCGACACGCGCCAAGCCTCCAGTGCGGCTGAATCCGTGATGGATTGCAACGACTCCAGCGCGGATTTTTCGATTTCGTTTAATTTGTCTAGCATATGACCTCTTTTTTTACCACGAAGGGCACGAAGAACACCAAGGAAAACCAATTTGACTGAAAGCCTTTAAATCTTCGTGACCTTTGTGTCTTTCGTGGTTAATTAAAAAATCCCGTCCACAAAATGGGACGAGAGGGAGTTCTCGCGGTACCACCCAAGTTAACCATCCTTCATCAGAACGATTCGCTTTGCGCCGACATTCATCGGCATCTCTGGTAACGTTGAGAAAACGGTTCGCGCTACGCGGTAGGACAAAATTAATTTTGTCCTACGTTCACACGAACGGCTCGAGAGGGAACTTCGACTGGTTTCTATCGAATGCGATTCTCAGCGTTGCATCGCATCTCTCTGGCGGCTTCTGCCAGCCTACTTTCCTCTGTCACAGCCTTTCAATTCATTTTCGTAATTATCTGCGGAAACGGGAGGATGTCAAGGTTAAGAGAATCTCGAAAAAGAAGAGCCGTTCAATAAAACGGCGATATCCCCGCGTTGCAATTCCGCCTATTCCTATCTGTAATATGACAACAGGCATACGGGTTTAAGTCATTTATAACTAACAAAACCATCCCTGAACCGATATACTTCTTATAAGGAAGATTGAGCCATCCGTTTGTGCCTTAAGGAGCGATAATGGACAAACCTATCATCATGATTGACGGCAACGAAGCCGCCGCTTTGGTCGCGCATCGTTTAAGCGAAGTAATCGCCATCTACCCTATTACTCCCTCTTCCGCCATGGGCGAGTTCGCCGATGAATGGTCGGCAAAAGGCAAGCCCAATTTATGGGGAACCGTTCCTCTCGTCGTCGAAATGCAATCCGAGGGCGGCGCGGCAGGCGCGGTGCATGGCGCGTTACAAGCTGGCGCGCTGACCACTACTTTTACCGCCTCGCAGGGGCTCCTACTGATGATCCCAAATATGTACAAGATCGCAGGCGAGCTCACCAGCGCAGTCTTCCATGTAGCAGCGCGCTCCATCGCCGCGCAAGGGCTTTCGATCTTCGGCGATCATCAAGATGTAATGGCGGTCCGGCAAACAGGCTGGGCGTTGCTTGCCAGCGCCTCTGTGCAAGAAGCGCACGATTTTGCCGCTATCGCGCAAATGTCCACATTACAGGCACGCGTTCCGTTTCTCCATTTCTTCGACGGCTTCCGCACCTCGCACGAAATCGCCAAAATCTTTTACCTGACAGACGACGAACTGCGCCTCCTTCTCGATGGAGAGTTGATTCGCGCTCACCGCACGCGCGCCCTCACTCCCGAACGCCCCGTCTTACGCGGCACAGCGCAAAATCCTGATGTTTACTTCCAAGCGCGCGAATCGGTGAATCCGTTTTATGCCGCAACGCCCGATATTGTGCAAGAAGCGATGAATAAATTTGCGCAAGTTACAGGGCGGCAATATCATCTCTTTGATTACGCCGGTCATCCTGAGGCAGAACGCATCATCGTCACGATGGGTTCGGGCGGCGAAACTGTCGAAGCGACGGTGAAGCATCTTGTAGAAAAAGGGGAAAAGGTCGGCGCATTGCGCGTACGCTTATATCGCCCGTTTTCCGTAGAACGCTTCATCAAAGCGTTGCCCGCCTCCGCAAAGAAAATCGCCGTATTGGATCGAACGAAAGAGCCCGGCGCGCCAGGCGAGCCGCTTTACCTTGATATCGTGAACGCGCTCGTCGAAGAAGGCAGAAGCGAGATCGCAATCATTGGCGGGCGATATGGGCTTTCTTCCAAAGAGTTTACACCGGCGATGGCTAAAGCCGTTTTCGATGAATTATCGAAATCCGAACCGAAGAAACATTTCACCGTTGGCATTTACGACGACGTAAGCCATACCAGCCTAGAGTATGATAAGAACTTCTCTATTGAAGATGAACAGACCATCCGTTGCGTGTTCTTCGGGTTGGGTTCGGACGGCACGGTGGGAGCCAACAAGAACTCGATCAAGATCATCGGCGAAGAGACTGAAAATTACGCGCAAGGTTACTTCGTCTACGATTCGAAGAAATCAGGGCAGATGACCACGTCGCATTTGCGGTTCGGTCCCAAGCCGATTCAGGCGCCCTATCTTATCGAGATTAATCAAGCAAATTTCGTAGCGTGTCACCAGTTCAATTTCTTGGAACGGTTCGACATGTTGAAATACGCCAAAGAAGGCGCGATCTTCCTGCTCAACAGTTTATACAACCCCGATGAGATCTGGGATCGTCTGCCGCGCGAAACACAGAGAGATATTATCGCGAAGAAACTCCAATTCTATGCGATCAACGGATACGAAGTCGCCGAACAAGCGGGCATGGGGCAGCGCGTCAATACGATCATGCAAACGGCATTCTTCGCCATTTCAGGCGTATTGCCGCGCGAAATGGCGATCGCGCAGATCAAACGCGCCATCGAAAAAACATATGGCAAGCGCGGAGAAGCCGTCGTTAAACAAAATTTCGAAGCGGTGGACCGGACGTTGGCGCATCTACATAAGATCGAGGTTCCAGCGGAAACGACGGCTGAAGAAGGGCGGCGGGCTCCCGTCTCACATGAAGCGCCGGAATTTGTGCGAACCGTGCTGGGGAAAATGATTCAATTCGAGGGCGACGAAATCCCCGTCTCCGCGCTTCCAAACGACGGCACATATCCATTAGCGACTTCGCAATGGGAGAAACGCAACATCTCAATGGAAATCCCTGTGTGGGATGAAGCGTTATGCATTCAATGCGGCAAGTGCGTAATTGTCTGCCCGCATGCCGTCATACGGCATAAAGTGTACAGCGAAGTCGTTCTAACGGATGCGCCCGCCACGTTTAAGCATATACCGTCGAAGTTTAAGGAATTTCCGACAGCGGCGGGTTACGCTTACACGGTGCAGGTTGCGCCGGAAGATTGCACAGGCTGTACGTTGTGCGTGGAGGCTTGCCCTGTAAAGGATAAAACGCAAGCGGGGCGCCGCGCTATTAACATGGAACCGCAACCGCCCTTGCGCGAAACAGAAACAAAAAACTGGGATTTCTTCCTAACAATTCCCGATCTGGATCGCAAATTGATCAATCCTTCGACGATTAAAAATTCACAATTGTTGCGCCCATTGTTCGAGTTCAGCGGCGCATGCGCAGGATGCGGCGAAACGCCGTATATAAAATTGGTCTCACAATTATTCGGAGACCGAACCATCGTTGCAAACGCTACCGGCTGCTCCTCGATCTATGGAGGCAACTTACCCACTACGCCATGGGCGGTGGATGCGAGCGGACGCGGGCCCGCGTGGTCGAATTCGTTATTCGAGGATAACGCCGAGTTCGGTCTGGGAATGCGGCTGACGCTCGATAAGCAGAATGAATATGCGCTTGAACTCCTTCGCGCAATGGAAAACGAATTGGGTAAGGAATTTGTCGAGGCGTTATTAACGGCAAATCAAGACGACGAACGAGGCGTCGAAGCGCAACGCGAGCGTGTGGGCGAATTAAAAAATAAATTGTCTGCGCGGGACAATGCACAGGCAAAAGAACTGATCAGCGTGGCGGATGCGCTCGTGAAGAAATCCGTTTGGATCATCGGCGGCGACGGCTGGGCATACGACATCGGATACGGCGGTCTCGATCATGCGTTAGCCAGCGGGCGCAACATCAATATCCTCGTCCTTGATACTGAAGTGTATTCCAACACAGGCGGGCAAGCAAGCAAAGCCACGCCGCGCGCGGCGGTCGCTAAATTTGCGATGGGCGGAAAGCACATGCCGAAGAAGGACTTGGGTTTGCTCGCCATGTCATACGGGTACGTCTATGTAGCGCGCGTGGCAATGGGCGCAAACGATCAACAAACCTTGCGAACATTCATCGAAGCCGAAGCCTACGACGGTCCCTCATTGATTATCGCATACAGCCCGTGTATCGCGCATGGATACGACATGGCGCGCAGTTTAGAACAGTCGAAACTCGCCGTGCAATCGGGTCACTGGCCGCTCTTCAGCTACGATCCGCGCCTCGCATTGCGAGGAGAAAATCCATTGTCCATCGAATCGAAAGAGCCGAGCTTGCCATTCTCGCAATACGCGTACAACGAAACCCGCTATAAGATGTTAACGCAAATGAATGAAGAGCGCGCTGAAGAATTAATGCGCGAAGCGCAAGCCGACGCCGATAAACGCTGGACGCTATACCAGCAAATGGCGGCGATACGCTACAGAAACGACAATAGTTAAAAGGAGCGCGTTATGACGGATCTTTCCACCGTTTATCTGGGATTAAACCTGCGAAATCCTCTCGTCGCCTCCGCCTCGCCATTATCGAGGAAGGTTGATCGCGCTCAGCAACTTGAAGAAGCGGGCATCGCCGCCATTGTGATGTATTCCCTATTTGAGGAACAGATTATCCACGAAAGCCTTGAACTAGATCACTATCTCAATCGCGGAAGCGATTCGTTCGCCGAGGCGCTATCGTATCTGCCCGACGGCGGCTTGTATAGGATTAGTCCCGAGAAATACCTGCGTCATGTGACCAGTTTGAAAAAGGCTCTAACCATTCCTGTGATCGGCAGTTTGAACGGCGTCTCTCAAGGCGGTTGGACGGATTATGCGCGCCGTATCGAAGAAGCCGGAGCCGATGCGCTCGAGCTCAACATGTATTACATCCCCACCGACATCCACACGACCTCCAGCGACATTGAAACTATGAAAGTAGATCTAGTCGCCGAAGTCAAATCGTCCATCAAAATTCCGCTGGCGGTAAAGATCAGCCCGTTCGCCTCATCTCTGCCGAATTTCGCCAAGCGACTCGTCGAAGCCGGCGCGGATGGACTCGTATTATTTAATCGCTTCTATCAACCCGATTTCGATCTGGAAGAGTTAGAGATCGTTCATAGTCTCGATCTCAGCGTTTCTTCCGAAATGAGGCTGCCCTTACGCTGGATCGCGATCCTATACGGGAAATTAAACGTAGATTTCGCACTCACCAGCGGCGTGCATACCTACGCCGATGTCTTAAAAGCAATGATGGCGGGCGCCAAGGTTGCCATGATGGCGTCTGGCTTACTCCAATTTGGCGAAGAATTAATCGGCTCGATATTAAGTTACCTTGAAGCATGGATGAAAGCGCGAGATTACGAATCGATTAAGCAAATGCAAGGCAGTATGAGTCAATCATCTGTGCGCGAGCCGGAGGCTTTCGAACGCGCCAACTATATGAAAGTATTGAATTCCTTCCATACATTGCCGTAATGTCCCCGCTCCGATCCAAAACAAGAAGGCAACTCCGCAATTACGCGGAGTTGCCTTCTTACAACAAACTTTGAGGAGGACGCCTAACGCGCATCGTTCTAGATCGGAATATGATTCGGGTTGGTGCCGCAATAGGCGCAGGCTATCTTCTCGTTCACATTGCATTCGATGGCGTTCGAACATCGCCGGGCGACGATGCGCGACGGCTGGTCGGCTACGCTCTCGGCTGGATCAATCACTTGCGCTTCCAGCCGCGCCTCGCGACCTGCATGCTCACAGTAGCAAACTTCGACAACATGCCACCTTTTTTGAGCCATTAAGCGCCTCCAATTCTTTTCTTCTGCACGCTCATTGTAGATAAAACAAACGACGCGCGCCAGTGACACGCGTCATCCATTCATATGACAAACTGCCCGCCTTTATGTAGGCAACTCTATTTGCGAACTAATTGATACATGCCGCCGCCATCCGTTAGAAGGTACGCTTCTCCATTCAAATCTTGACCAAACGAAGTGATGTTGAAATCCGTATCGAACAACAATTGATTTTGCCACGTCTCGCCGGAGCGGATCAGTCCCCAGATCTGCCCGGTGCAATAATCTCCATAGAGATAAATTCCGTACCATTCGGGCATTGAGCCGCGATAGGCGTATCCGCCGACAACAGAGCATCCGCCTTCATTATGGCTGTACTCCGCGATGGGATCAATCATATTGGCAGGGCCTCTACCTTCAAAATCGTGCGCGCCTTCGCGGTAATTCCAGCCGAAGTTTTCGCCGCCGCGCGAACCGGCAGGGATGATGTCAACCTCTTCCCAATCGCCCTGCCCCACATCGCCGATGTACAAATCGCCGGTCGTCGAGTCAAACGACATGCGCCAGGGGTTGCGCAAGCCGAACGCCCAAATCTCGTCGCCGAACGGGTTATCGGAGGGAATCGCGTAAGGCTCTTTTGAATCCACATCAATGCGTAAAATTTTTCCGAGCAAAGTATCCAACGATTGACCGTTGCCTTCGGGGTCGCCGCCGGAGCCGCCGTCGCCGAGACCTATGTAGAGATATCCATCGGGTCCGAAGTTCATTGTGCCGCCGTTGTGATTCGGGTACGGCTGCTTGACGCGCAAAAGAATCAGTTCGCTGTTAGGGTCTGCCGAATTTTCACCGGCGGTAAAACGCGAGATGAACGTATCGCCGCGCGCGCCGGTGTAGTTGACGTAGAAATATCCGTTTTGTGAGAAATTAGGATGCAACGCAAGCCCAAGCAATCCCATTTCATTCGAATCATCATTCACACGATCGCGGATATTTAGAAACAGATTCTCTGTCAGTTGCCCGTTCTGAAAGAGATGAATATGCCCGATCTTCTCCACGACCCATAGCCGTCCTTGAGGGTCGGGCTGCGTATCTACCGGACGTTCCAATCCATCAGTCATAAGCCGCCATTCGTACGCATTTGCATCGGGAAAAACAGTCGTATCCTGCGATGGTTCGCTCGACGGAAGCGTTGTCGGCGCAATTGTCGCCGGCAGAGGCGCAGGAGCAGGCGAAGCATCGGCTGAGGCAGGCGCGCCAACTTGCGTCTGCGTAAGAGGCGGGACGCTAATTCCGCCGCAAGCCAGAATCAACAAGCAAGAAAACAGCGCAAAATATTTCATCTATCGTCTATGTCCGTTGTTTCCGCGTCTACAATATCGCCGGTCGAGTCGCCTTCGCCGCCCGCGAGTTCGCGCATGTGTTCCGCTACCACTTTAGGCGGGCAAAGTTCCAAAAAGAGGGTCGAGCCGATCCAAAGGACCGCGGCATCGTCGAGCACGCCGATGCCCGGGAAAGCGATTAAATCGAAGGGCCAGACCAGATATGTCAGAGAGACGAGCGGTAAAACTTTAAGAAAAATGCTGATGCGGCTATCGCCCATCAATCGTCCGATCAATTTAACGTGGGCGATGAGATCGCGCAACATCCCGCCTTTCGGAGGCGTTATAATTTTATTTGGTCGTTTATCAGCCATCATAGTCTCCTTTTAAGGACATGAGGTTCGTCCTATATAACCTATTATAAAACACATCTCTAAACGGCAGCGTACGCATCGTCAATATACAAAACTGCTACACGGAGAAATATATGGAAATATTAATTGACTTCCCCGGCGGAGCGCGCGTAGACGCGCATATTCGGGATCACATCGTACAAACTGACCAACCGAGGAGCGGCGGCGGAACCGATTCGGCGCCTTCGCCATTTGAGCTATTTCTCGCATCCATTGGGACCTGCGCCGGAATCTATGTTCTGGGTTTTTGCCGCCAACGCAACCTGCCCGCCGAGGGTATCCGCATCCTTCAGCGCAATCATCCCAATCCGAACAGCGGATTAATAGATCGCATTGAGTTAGAGATCCAAGTTCCGCCTGCGTTTCCAAAACAATACCACAGTGCGTTGATCCGCTCGGCGGAATTATGCAAGGTGAAGAAGACGTTGGAAAATCCGCCGCAGTTTGAGATCGCTGTTCAGGAGACAAAAGCCGAATAAAATAAATTCATGAATCCGAAAATACATGCTTGCACGCAAAATATCGCACAGGATTCTGAAAATAAAAATCTGTAGAGCAATTATTTCTCATGCCATACCTGATCGACGGTCACAACCTGATTCCCAAACTGGGACTGCGGCTCGATTCGCTGGATGACGAATCGGAATTGGTTGCCATCCTGCAAGAATTTTGCCGACTCGAACGCCGTCAAGTGGAAGTGTTTTTCGACGGCGCCCCCTCGCCTCAAGCCGGGACAAGGAGGCTGGGCGCAGTCACCGCGGCATTCTCGCCCCTCGGCAGTCCCGCAGACAATGCCATCCGCAGACGGTTGAAGAGTCTCGGCAAAGCCGCCAAAAATTGGACCGTCGTTTCCTCCGACCGCGAGGTGCAATCTAACGCGCGCGCCATGCAAGCCGAGGTCATTTCATCGGATGAGTTTGCAAAGATTCTCAACAAGGTGAGGAATTCTCCGCGCGTGGCAAAAGGCGAGAGAGTGATTTCAGAAAAAGAAGTGGAGGAATGGTTGAAGGAGTTTGGGGGAAAGAAGAAAGAGACTGGAGACTAGAGACTGGGGAATAGAGATTGGAGATTTTTTCTGAGCATGTTGAAGAATTGGTTGTTGAAGCAACCCCGAAGGGGTGTCAGAGAAAAGATTTGCTATATCATCCCTTCGGGATTTGAAACCATGACTGAACTTTCTTTTCTACAATCCTGCCATCCCTTTGGGATTATTGTTGTTAGAGGGAGACTATAATTTACCCATGTCCACTGCTTACACATTTATCCCTTCGCCGAATTATTTGTATCCCGATCATCCCGAACGACCGGGGCGGTTGGATGTGTTGAAGCCGCGCTTGGATTCATTTTCTGCAACGCGAATCGAAGCGACGCCAGCGACACGCGAGGAAGTTGCGCGAGTCCACAACCCCGAACTTGTTTCGGCGCTGGAAAAGGTCTGCCGCGAGGACGCGCCCGCCATCATTGATTACGCGCCAACGTATGTGACTCCGTCTTCCTTCGACGATGCTTTGCTCGCGGCGGGAGGCGTGATCGCTTGCGCGCGCGCTGTCTTACGCGGCGACGTAGACAACGCCTTCGCCATCGTCCGCCCGCCGGGGCATCACGCGGAGCCTGATCGCGCGATGGGATTTTGCTTGTTCAACAATGTCGCCATCGGCGCGATGGATGCCCTCGCACACGGCGTGGATCGCGTAATGGTCATTGACTACGACGCGCATCACGGCAACGGGACTCAAGCCGCATTTTTGAACGAGGAACGCGTCGCATTTTTATCGGCTCATCAATTTCAGCCGGGGTTTTATCCCGGCACCGGCGCGTTGAAAGAAGCGCCACACGCAAAGAAACGAATCGTCAACGTACCGCTGCCTGCCCGCGCGGGGGATAAAGTCTACGAAGAAATTGCGGATAAAATTTTCAAGCCGTTCGTCGAGTCGTTCAAACCGCAGATGATTTTTGTTTCCGTTGGGTTCGACGCGCATTGGAACGACCCGATCACGTCGCTGGGGTTGTCCACGAGTGGATATTTTATGCTGGCGCAAAAGTGCGTCGCGCTGGCGGAGGAATTCTGCGGCGGCAAGATCGTCTTCGTGCTCGAGGGCGGCTACGACCCGGTCAACGTGGCTGAGGGGGCTGAGGCAACCATCCACGCGCTGACCAGGTCGCCCCGTCGGAATGAAGCGAGTGATCCCAGTCCGTACCGGGAACCGGACTGCGAATCCCGAATCGAAGAGATACGAAAGTGGCATGGATTTTCGTAGACGGTAATTTATAATTAGCCACAGAGTTCACAGAGCCCTCAGAGAAAAAATCTCAAAATCTCTGCGCGCTCTGTGGCTACGAAAAAGGAGCAAGCATGGCTCGACGACGTACGGTTGGTTATGTTCAAAATGAATGGGTGTGCCCGAATTGCCAGACGCGCAACAAGGGCGGCGAGAAGACGTGTGAAAATTGCGGCGCGCCGCAACCCGAGAATGTGCAATTTCAATTACCGTCGGAACAAAAATTTGTGACCGATGAAAATGCGGTGAAAGCCGCGCAAGCGGGCGCGGACATCCACTGCGGATTCTGCGGGACGCGCAACCCCGCCACCGCCGAGACTTGCTCGCAATGCGGCGCGGACTTGAAAGAAGGCAAAGCGCGCGAGGCGGGGCGCGTGATGCAACAGCCAGCCGCACAACCGAAAATTGTGAAGTGCGATAACTGCGGAACCGATAACCCAAGCAGTAACTCGGTCTGCTCGAATTGCGGATCGCCACTGCCCAAACTGACACCGGTTCAACCGGTGATGAATGCTCCGCAAACTCGAAGCGGACTCTCCCCCGCCGCGCCGTTGACCGGAAAAAAGCCTTCGCGCGCGCCGTGGATCATCGCGGCGGCAGTGCTGGGTTGTTTGGCGATCATTTGCGTTGGCGTGTTGTTGTTCGCATTACCCACCTCGTCGGTGCAGGCAACCGTGACAGATGTGTACTGGCAGACTTCTGTGCCGGTACAGGAAGTTCAGCCAGTCAGTTATTCGAACGAACGCGGCAGTCCGCCATCGGATGCGTACGATGTTTCTTGTCACGACGAAAGCCAGGATGTTTGCGAACAAAAGACCGTTGACAAGGGTAACGGCTACTCGGAAGTGGTGGAGGAATGTCACACCGAGACTCAGACGTATTGTTCCTACACGGTGGACGAATGGACGACAATCCAAACGTACACGCTCGATGGGCATAATTTGCAACCGGTCTATGAAAGTCCGAACGTTTCATCTGATCAACGCTTGGGAGACACATCCGAAACGCTGACCGTGTATTTTCTCACCGATGACGGATCGCAAGAAACATACACAGCCAGTTCGGTTTCAGAATTTCAGCAGTTCACCACCGGAAGCACATGGACGTTGAATATGAATCTTGCGGGCGGCGTGGTGAGCGTGGAGCCGTAGAAAACGAAAACAGGTAAACAAGGAAACACGCACACAGGTAGTTTGTGTGCGTGTTTTGATTCATTATAAGCATATGCGTCTACTTCTCCCGCATCACAAACAGATGTGCGGCTTTTCGAGCATACGCGGAAAATCAAAAAGGAATATACTCATTCTCAAGGAGTCTATCAATGAAAAATAATTGGATGGGTATATCTTTGCTCTTTATCTGGTGTCTCTTCATGGGCGTCACCGCTATCTCGATCGGGTTTGGCGCGGTCTTCCCATCCATGAACCTGATCGCCAAGCCGTTCATTTGTCCGCGCGGAGAGATGCAGTTAGAAACGCAAGACTATTATCCCTCGCCGGTGGAGACGGTCACAACACTGACGTGGTATTGCGTGGATCACACCACCGGAGAAAAGGTCGAATTGGGTCTCTTCCCCATGAGTTTATACGCCGGGTTAATCTATGGCTTTTTGCTTTTCCTCGTTATTTATGCGGGCTGGAAGGTATGGATGTACAAGCTTGCTTCTCAAGCATCGCCAACTCACGACAGTACGACGCCCAAGCCCAATTGGGAGCGCGATCTGGCAGAACAAATTCACCAAACCAATATGGAATTCGAGAATCGAGGCGCGAGGACCAAATCGTCGTTGAATGCGTTGGACCGAATGAAGGAGTTGAAGGGCATGCGCGACGCGAATCTGATCAGCGAAGCCGAATATGAACAAAAGCGCGCCGAGATCCTGAAGGAGATGTGAATCGGTTGTAGAAAAGAATGAATCTCGCGGATGGTATTAGCCATAGAAAGATTTACGGAAACGCGTACACAAAAAAACACGCATACGGTTGACCTGTATGCGTGTTTTGATTCTGCGCAAATTCGGGAGATTGTCTTTATAATGACCTCATGCAAAAATCAGTGGCGATCATTGGCGGCGGACCGGCGGGATTGATGGCGGCAGAGGTCATCAGCGCGCACGGTACGAAGGTGGATGTGTACGACTCCATGCCTTCTGTTGGGCGCAAATTTTTGATGGCGGGCAAAAGCTGGTTGAACATCACGCACTCCGATCCGTTCGAGGCGTTCGTTTCAAAATACAGATCGGAAGAGCACA
>BQMV01000009.1 GCA_022181005.1 Anaerolineaceae bacterium
TCTTCCGATCTTCCAAGCGATGTACTTCTGCCCGAAAGACAACAAAGAAACCGAGAAACATCCCCTCCATACCTGCGGCACGGAAACAATTCACCTCCGCGGCTGGAAATGGCTGTCGAATGATTGGGTCAACTTTGCGTGCGGGGCGGTTGGGGCGTTGATCGGGATATTGCTCGTAAAGTTGCTCGCCTAGTAGAGCGGATACACAGGTTAGCTCCCGCTTGTTATGCTGCCTTTCGACGTTCGTATGCGCGCCAGGCTTGTGCAATGCGCGCCGCTAAGCGCGCATTATTTAATAACAGCGCTAGATTTGCGCGCATTGATTCGCCGTCGGTCAATTCGTTGATCCGCTGAAGCAGAAATGGCGTAACCGCTTTGCCGTGAATGCCTTCTTCTTGCGCTTCTTGTGACGCCTGTTTAATGATTGGATCCATTTTCGACTTGGCGATCGCAGCGTTGGCGGGAATGGGATTTGCAACTAAGACGGCGCTTTGCAAGCCGGTATTCCAGTGTGCCTTTGCGAACTCGACCAGGTCTTCCGACGTGTCCACATTTGCGCTGACCTCAAGTCCGCTTTCACGCGAAAAGAACGCGGGAAATTCCTCCGTGCCGTATCCGACGACGGGAACATTCATCGTTTCGAGATATTCCAGCGTAGCGGGCAGGTCAAGGATCGCTTTCGCGCCTGCGCAGACTACGATCATGGGGGTGGTCGCTAGCGCTTGCAAGTCAGCTGAAATGTCGAAAGATGATTCGCGGTGCACGCCGCCGATTCCACCGGTAGCAAAAACTTTGATCCCTGCGTGTTTGCAGGCGAGCATCGTTCCTGCGACGGTTGTGCCGCCGCAAGCCTCGTTCGTGATCACAGTCGCAAAATCGCGCGGACCTACTTTGTACGTCTCCTTCTCGTTGGCGAGCCGTTCCAGTTCCCCGTCGCTTAGACCGATATGCAAGCAGCCGTCTAAAAACGCGATTGTCGCTGGCGTTGCGCCTTCGTCGCGGATGGCGCGTTCCATATCTCGTGCGAGTTGTAGGTTATGCGGATGCGGCAGCCCATGTGTGATAACAGTCGATTCGAGTGCGACGAGGGGTAGATTTGCTTTTGTGACGCGGCTGACAGCCGGCGATTTATAAATGTCGTCAATCATTCTGAAAAATTCTCCTTGTTTTCAAGTGTGCGGTTGATAGATTAAGCGACCAGATGGCTCCGCCGCTTATATTCGTTCGATTGGTTTGCCGCGTTCTAAGTTAACCGAAGATAGATAGGGGCGCATCTTCATCGTTATCGCTGGAATCGAGATCGTTGTCTACTTGAGCGCGCGGTTTCGCGCTGGCGCTCTCTGTAAAAATTCCGCCTACTACTTTAAAAATAATATCCAGCGCTTCTTCTACGTCGGCTGGCGGTATTTCGCCTTTGGATGTCCAGAGATCTCTAGCCTGAACAAGCTGTTTTTTGAAATCATCCAGCAGCGCGCGTTTGACGGCGGTCTGGTTCGCGCCATTGGTTTTCGCTTGTTGGTATGCGCCAAGCGGAACATCTTGAATAAGTTCGGAAAGTTTCTGTAAAACCGCCTCAGTTCGCGCGTTACTTAATGTATCGTCGCTGCGTAATTGCGCGCTTTCCTGTCCGATCTTCCAAGCGTCGACATGCTTGCCGAAGATTTCTCTGACCGGGCTGCTCCAGGTGCCGATGTTTATCCAATCAAGTTGGACTCCGCGGTCGCGCGCGATTTTGTTGAACGAGGCGGCAAATTTGCCGAACAAATCCTCTTTAATCTGAGAGCGCGGATAGAATTCTGAAACCGCTGGCGCAGGGTTTTTTCCTGAAGGCTGCACATCAAGCGGGAGCAAGTTGCGAACTTCGTTTGTCAATTCGGCTTCATACCTTGCGTTTATATGCGTTTCAGGCGACCCGATGCTGGCAAAGTATTTATTCAGTTCATTGCGTCCCATGAACTTGGCGAGCTCGCTGCGAATCAATGTGATCATGTTGTTGGGCCACAAGAATGTATATTTTGAGCGAGACTCTTGACGGGGCGTGACGACGGATAAGGCTTTGTATACAATATGCTCGATTGCCTGTTCGTTGAACGAGTAGGGGAGCGCGCTGGTTTCTTCGCCGCGAATCACGCTGAACCTAAAACGCACATCGGTCGCTGAAATGGGAATTCCATCCCGGCTGCGGCTATAGATTGCGCGGTCTTTTTCGTCTAAATCGCGTAATTCAATAGTTTGGTCGCGCAGATCAACCGCTTCTCTGAAGCGCTCAAAACCTTCGATGGTCGCCTTGCCGTCAGGCTCTTTGTCTGTGGGACCGATGATGCGAACAGAGCCGTCTGGCTTTTCAAAGAGCGCGGCTGAGTCCAATTCTACGATCACTTTGCCGGGTCCGCCGATTAAGTAATTAGGCGATTGCTTGCTTTCTTCGGCGATTTCGCCTTTGGAAATGCGAATCGCTTCATCAGCCCCGCCGAGCGCCACCTCGTGAATATGCCGGCGCGCGATAGATACGTTGTCAAGGTTGAAAATATCGGATAGATAGATTGCCGCGGATTGCAATGAAATGAAATAAGGCGCGAGGAGCAGGAAAATTAACCGGAGATTTCTAGGGTCTGAGAAAACTTTCCATGCGAATGTAAAAAGAACGGAGAGCGGATCGCCTGTTGTATATGTGGCGCGATACGACTCTGGGCTGAGAGTATAGAGGAAAATATCTTGAATATGCGCCAGCCAGAGAGATAAAGGATAGTGAATGAGAGTAAGGAGAAAACCGACGATGAAGAAAAAGATGAAAAACAACAAGGCTCGTCGTTTGGAAGCCTTCGACGAGAGATCGAACATCGCATTAAGATGAGCGGTTACAAGGCGGATGAAACCCTGTATGAAGAGTCGCTGCTCCCTTTGTAGAATGGTCTCGGGTTTGCGCGCCATGTTCATGATTCGCTCGCCTCGATCCAACGGAGAATCTCCTCGATCTCCTGTCGCTCGGCGTCCATGCGCCGCCGCAGTTGATTGTTGCGCATGATGATTGCGCGCGTGCGCGATAGCAGCGATTTCAGCGCCTCTTTGATCTGACCGCGTTCGAGATTTGCGCGGACGATCGCTTCGCCCAGCCATTCAGCATATTTTTTAACCGCCTGTTCCTGACTTGCCGTTTCGTGGAGATTCTTATAACTCTCCATCTGTTCTTTTTCAGCGTTGGCGTGTTTAATCCAGCTCGTTTCCCATTTGGCGATCAATTCCGCGTCAATAGCAGGGTGCAAGCGCAAATTATTGATGCTAACGGAGATGACTTTTAACCCGCGTTTTTGCAACTGGTCGAATTCTGGACTGAAGCCTGTTGGGCTGTTCTCGCGCCACTGCCCGAACTGATCGAGGATCTCTACGGACGGGTGCGTAAGTCTGGCTTTGAGCGCGTCATTGATCACTTCCAGCGCAGTTTTCATTCCTGTCGTTTTTGCGGGCGGCGGCGGAGAGTGCGACGGCGGCGCGATGGCAGCGGTCGGCGAGATATATGTTTTTTCTACAAGCGGCGTGTGACGCGCCATCCAAAGGTTAATCGCTCGCAGAAATTTTGCGAGCAAAGTTTGCAAGAAGTCGCGATCAGACCCCGCCTGAATCGCTTGAGTGAGCGGATCAATTTCCTCTTCGGTCGGTTCGACGATGGGAGGGCGTTCTGGCAGAGGCGGCTGACTTGGCGTGAAGAATTCATCGAGTTTGAATTTTGAAGCGTATTCGCGCCATACGTCTACGGCGAGCGCAGCTGGCAATTCGTTCCAAGCGATACGATGACGCGGATTCTCGGAGCCATAATAAGGATTGACGCTTTCGCCGATGACCGCCTTGTAAATGGCGTCCTGATCCGCTTTTTCGTCTTTCTTATCCTTCGGCGTGACGCCGCTACGATACCCAAAACGAGAGCCAGATTGCCCCGCTTGCGGAGCGCCTGTATTCACGCGGAAAATAACATTGATGGTCGGCACAATTTCGATGCCGTCGCGCGTCAATGCGCTGACCTGTTTGCGGCGATCTTGAATTTGTTTGTAGGTTTCTTCGGATTGGTCGTCGCTTTTCTCGGCAAAGGGCTTCTCGTTCTCGCGCGGACCGATCGTGTGCGTTTGTGTGTGTAGATCTACCGCGCCGGCGATGGTCTCGCCTTTTTGGGTAAAGTGTACGCCCGGTCCTAATTTTTGCAGCACTTTGGTGGCGTTGCGCGTAACTGCGCCGCTGGCAGAATCGAGCCACAGAACGCCAAGACCTTTCCTTTTCTCCTCTTCGTGTTCTTTATCCTCGACGCCGTTCTTAATGAAAATAGCCGGACCTCGAATGCCGACAAGGCGCGCGATTAAACGAATAAAAATATTTAGACGGTCTGAGAGCGTGCGGACTGGCAAAATGAATTGTGAGAAAAATGCCATCCACAAGAATAGTAAGAGGGGAAAAACGCAAACCAGATCGAAAACGATTTGCGCTTGGCGGGCGTAAGCGCCTCCCAGTCTGAAAATATCCCAAAAATAAGCGATTGAAAGGACTAACAGCCAGGCAACGATAAAGAACCACGGTCTTTTGTAGAGCGGAGTGTCGTCCATTTCATAGCATTTTATAACAAAATTGCCTAAATGACCACAACTGAAGCGGTACAATGACGCCTATGCTCCGCATGGAATTTCACTGCCACACGATCGCTTCAAAGGATTCGCTGACGCGTCCGCGCGCGCTCGTGGAGATGTGCCGCCGAAAAGGAATTGATCGCGTCGTCGTCACCGATCACAATACGATCGTGGGCGCACGCGCGGCTCGGGCTTTGGACCCGGAGCGGGTTATTGTGGGAGAAGAGATCTTCACGACGAGGGGCGAAATCCTAGCTGCGTTCGTAACGGAGGAGATTCCGGCAGGGTTAACTCCGCAAGAGACGATTCGACGGTTGAGGGAGCAGGGCGCTTTCATCAGCGTATCGCATCCGTTTGACCGGTTGCGCGAAGGGGGCTGGAGGGAGGATGATCTGCTCGAAATTTTCCCAGATGTGGATGCCGTTGAGGTTTACAACTCGCGGTGTATGTTTCCTCGGTTCAATCGCGAGGCGCGAGAGTTTGCCCGGAAATATAATGTCGCTGGGACGGTGGGGTCGGACGCGCACGCTGCGTTTGAATTAGGACGCAGTCTCCTTAATCTGGAACCGTTCGAAGGCGCGGATGGGCTGCGAGCCGTCATCCGCAACGCTCGATTTGAGACGCGTTGGTCGCCGCCGTGGTTTCATCTTGCATCGCGCTTTGCCGTCCTCCGAAAGCGGCTGAATCCGAGTCTTGGCATGGAAGATCAAGCGTAATGATCTTGCGTCCGCGTGTCCGGCTTGCCGCCATAGTTTTACGAACCGAACAGGGTTGTCGTGAGACAGCCCTGTTTTCCTTATATGAATTGTAAATCTTCGGCAGTATAATATTTGGAAATTGAATAAATAATAGGAGATACCATGAAATCAAGGCTATTCCAAGTTCTTGTAGCGCTTCTTGTTCTGAGCATGATTCTTTCGGCGTGCGCGCCGAAAGCGACTGCTGCGCCGACTCCAGTCGCAACGAAGGAACCCGTTCCGCAAAAGGAGGGTGGGACGAAGATTGTCACCGGCACAGTGACATATACGAATCCATTTTTTACCGAAGGGGTTGCTCAACCGATTGTGATTTTGGAAGATCAGGGCGGATTCGTCGCGCGCGATCGCAATTTCATTATCCCGATCGAATCGCAGGTGATCGCTAACATTACCTCCGATTTTTACGTTTCACCGTTTACGTACAGCCTTTCGCTTCCTGAGAAGCCGAATGGGACTTTGCATGACGTGGATCACGATGGCGCAACAGAAACCGGCGTGATGGTCTTTGCTGTCGCTTATTGGACGAACACATGGGGAGATCCATTCTTGGAAAAACGCGATCAGGGCGGCGGCGGGTGGTCTTCCGCGTACGCTTCGACAAAGGTAAGCGACGATCGCGATTCGTATCTTGAGGTGTATGGCGGCAAGTATCTTGTGTACGCGCCGGACGACAAACAACAATTCCCATCGGGCTTTGGCGACGATAACAAATTATTTACGGACGACGACCCGGTTATGGATTTGCCCGCAGGTTGGTCGGTGGTGGATCTTGATCAAACTCCGTTTGCGATTGACCGCTCCGAGAATCCCACTATTGAACTCTACGAACCGGAAGGCTCCGCATTGGTGGATTTTTCCGACCTCTCGTACACCGAGGCGTTTGATCAAATGGTCGAAAAATTCAGCAATGAATACGCGTTCACTGAATTGAAGAACATTGATTGGAATGCGAAAGCCAAGCAGTTCCGTCCGGCGTTTGAAGCCGCTGAAAAAGCGAAGGATGCGCACGCGTATGCGCTTGCTTTGCGCGATTTTCTGTGGTCTATTCCAGATACGCACGTTGGCTTCGACCAGACTTTAATTGACGACGATTTTGTAACAGACACTGCGGGCGGAATCGGCTTTGGAATCCACGAACTTGACGACGGCAAGGTTGTGGCTGATTTCATTCTCAAAGACGGACCTGCCGATAAGGCTGGTATGCAATGGGGCGCTGAAATCATCTCGCTTGATGGGAAACCTGCCGCCGACGCAATCGGGGCGGCCATCCCGTGGTCTTCTCCGTTTAGCAGCCCAATCAATGAACGCCTTCAGCAAGCGCGCTATGCCACGCGCTTTAAATTGGACAAAGGCGAGGTGGAAGTGACGTTTAAGAATCCCGGTGGCGCGGAAAAGACCGCGACGCTCGCAGTGGTGGAAGAACGCGACAGTTTTGCGTATTCATCCTTCTATGCCGGCGTTTCAGCGACCGAACTTCCGGTGGAATTTGACGTATTGCCCAGCGGCTATGGTTATATCAAGGTCAATAGTTTTCTCGACAACGATGTGCTCTCGATCCAAGTCTGGGAACGCGCCATCAAATTCTTCAACGATAACAGCGTGCCCGGTGTGATCCTTGACCTGCGCATTAACGGCGGCGGCAGCGGCTGGCTGGCGGATCAAATGGCGGCTTACTTCTTCAACAAAGAAACGCTGGTAGGCAACACGGCTTATTACGATGATTCTTCGGGCGAGTTTTATATGGATCCCGGTGATGAATCTTATATGATCCCGCCGCGCGCGGATCTCCAATATAACGGACCGGTCGTTGTGATGGTGGGACCCGCTTGCGCCAGCGCGTGCGAATTCTTTTCATATAACATGACCATTAACGATCGCGCGACGATTGTCGGCTTTTATCCCTCGGATGGCGCGGGCGGCAGCGTCGAGCAGTTCATCATGCCGGAAGATATCACCGTACAAATGACCATCGGCAGGGCGGTGGACGCGGAAGGCAACATTCATCTCGAAGGCAAGGGCGTTGCGCCGGATGTCAAAGCGCCGATGACGCTTGAGACATTGAAGCGACTTGCCAACGGCGAAGATGTAGTCCTTGAGACTGCGGTGAAGGTCGTGAGTCAACCTGCCGGCGCAGGCGTGACTCCCTCGGGTCCGCCGAAGATCGCCAGCGCGGCGGAAGCGTCCGCGGCATTTAATTCCGGAGATAAATTTCTCGAAGACCTCGCGCGCGAGACGTACCAATCGGCTGATTACGCCAAGCCAGGCACGCTTACCTTCACTATTCCGTTGCGCAAAGACGAATCGCTGATCTGGATGTATGCGTGGTGTACAACCACGACCGACGTGCTCAACCAAAATTTCCAGAATATCAAGTTGAAGTTTATGCTGGACGGCGAAGAGGTTCCGCTCGATCAACTGGCGCATGAAGATCTTGCCAACAGCGGGCAACAATGCCGCTTGTATTACACCGCCCTGAGCGGTTGGCCCGCCGGCGAACATCATTTGAGTCTTACCGCTGCTTTCACGCGCTCGATTAATGACGGCTCGTCCGACTATGCGGCAGGCGATTATGTGTTGGAATATGACGTGTTCGTAAAACCGTAAACCGGCAAGGAAGATTGAAGGTTGAACGATGCCCGCGTCATTTTTGGACGCGGGCTTTTTTGTTGCTGGCGATTACGCGCTGTATGAAAGGAAGAGACGTTCAATTTTCTTGACGTTATTGTTTATTGCGTTAATATGTTTACTTCATCTTATCCGCCAGCGCGGCTTTAACTTCTTCAGAAGCTTGGAAAATTCCACGCACCTGAATAGATTCGATCGTTTCGCGCGCCAGTTTGGGGCTAATATCGTCGGCAAGATTCAAAAGTCCAATGACCGTCCATCTGCCTTGCTGTTTTTTTTGTTTGTGTTTCTCAAGTTCGGCGCGATTAATAGACACTACGCCGATTGCGTACGAATGACGCGCGACAGATTGTTGAATCTCGATGTTATGCTTGTCCAGTTGCGACCGTATCGCCGTGCGAATAAAATCCGTGCGGTTGGAATACAATCCTTCCTGAACGAGTAAATCTACCTTGCCCAAGTCAACTGCGCTCATATTGATTGTGATTTTTTCAGTGTCTGCCATTTTTAACTCTCCTTGCCATCTGTGTGGATGGTACGTAGATGATTTTACACAAACGCTTGGCTTTGTCAAGGAAACCTGGCGGATTCTTTGTTAAAATCAGCTAAGGCAAATTGGCTAACTTGCTCTCTCCTCCCTTCGTTCACTCGAGTTAAGAATCCAGAATTCGATTCCCAAATAAGGTTCTGAAATGAAATACAATTTTAAATATATTTTATTGCTCGTCCATTACTGGTTTCCTGTAGCGCTGGGTTGGTCTATTGCGCTCGTGATTCAAAGAGCTACAAAACTGCCTATTTTTGATTCTGGATTTCATCTTTATCTGTTGACAATTTTCGCCGCCTATAGCCTCGACCGCATCATAGACAATGACGATATGACCCGGCCGCTGTGGTTGAAGGCGGCGCTTGTCTCAGGTTGCTTAGTTTCAACCATCGTTGGTTTAATCATTGCATTTCAGTTATCCATTCAAACATTTTCTGCTCTGTTATTTTTTTCAATTATTGCCTTGTTTTATAAGCAAGCGAAAAGACTTCCTTTGCTCAAAGGCGTTTTGGTCGCTGTGGTTTGGGTTTGGGCGGGCGTGGCTTTGCCATTCATCAATACAAAATGGTTTGCGTGGCAATTCTGGACGTTGCGTATCTCGCTTCCCATTGTCATGCTGATGGCTTGCGGCGTGGCGCTGTGCGACTTTAAAGATATAAAATCGGATGGGCTGCATGGGGTGAGAAGTTTGCCTGTGGTCTGGGGACTGCGAAAAACTACGTTGATCGTTTCCGCCTTGTTGCTGATTTCGGCGTTCATTGCGTATCAAGAAAATAGAATCGGGCTGATAATTAGCAGCGTCGCCCTGTTAGCCCTCGCGCAATTTCCGCAACTCCTATCTTTGGATGCGATCGGTCCTCTCGCGGTGGATATCTCGCTGACGATACCGGGCTTATTGATCGCACTCCATTTAATTTGAGGATCATTATGGCAAACGTAAACTTCAACTCTCATCAATAGCAAGCGCGGCATTGTCGCGACCGCTGGCGGCTGTGGCTATGCTTGTTCGGCGGTATTAAACGCCGCCGAATCTACTTCCACTGGAATTGGCGATGATATGTTTGCTTTATATTTTGCCTCGCAGCTTAGTCAAAGGGAATGTGGCTGACAGCGCCTCGTGATTGTTTCCAATCTGTCTAAGGCGCTCCGAAGACGACAGCGTAATACCCGAAGTCGTTGAAGAACGAATACCCTACGCCGATCTCTGTGTATTTTGTGGTGAGTAAATTTTGCCCATGTCTTGGGTCGGTTTGGTCGGTTGCCCACCACGCCGCCGCCTCTTGCCCGGAGGGCGGCGGGTTGCGCCCATACACATTTTCGGTCACTGCGCCGGAGTATCCGGCGGCTGTGGCGCGTGATTGCGGCGTGGAGCCGTCTGACCCGGTGTGGACGAATAGGCTGTTACATGCCATGTCGTTGCTGTGCGCTTGCGCGGCGGCGGTCAACGTGGGGTTCACGGTTAATGCCGGGAGTCCGTTGTCTGCGCGGTAGGCGTTGATCGCATCCACGACCGCGCTCGTGCTCGTTGAACTGACGGTAAATGCGCAAGTTGCCGAGGCAGACCCAGGTCCGCCAGATGCGGTGGTTGCCGTCCCGACAGTGATGATGATCCATAGCGAGGTGCCGTTGTCGATCGGCATGGCTTCGCCGGAAGGGTTGCGCAGTTCGTAGTCGCCTCGGTAGGCGGCGTCTTTCGCCGGCGCGGTCATGTTCACGGATATGTCCAGCGTTTTGCCCGGTTGCGTGGCGCTGAGCGGTTTGGAATCTGGCGCGCCCATTTGTTCGCCGCTGGTGAATACAAGCGTGTATTTGTCGGTCCAGGCGCAGGTGCCGGTGTTTTTCACGCGCCAGGTTTTGACGAACGCTTCGCTTTTATCGAGGTTGGTGTTATCTGGCACGGTCACATCGGATACGAAGGCGGCGCTATCGGCGCAACCTGATGAATTCGATTTGGCTGTAGGCGCGGCGGATGGCGCGGCGCTTGCTTTGGATGTGGGCGCGGCAGGCGAGGGGAGTTGCGCTTCAGACGTGGACGCGGGAAGAGCCGTTGGATTCTCACCAAGCGTGGACGTTCCTCCCGCCGCGCAAGCTGAAAGCGCCAGCGTCAGCAGGGCAACCAGGGAAAGCGTTTTGTGGAACATGATGTTGTCTCCTTAAGGGTAGGCTTGGGCATGGAGCATGGTTATTGCCCCTTCTTCGGCGAGTCGTCTTGCCGAAACAGCCGATGGCGGCTTGATGCCGCCCCGGTTAGCCGTCTTCTCCCAAATACGACAAGGGGAGTTGGGATGCGGATTCAAAGCCTGGGGTCGAATTTGCCCTTGCAGGATGCTTCGCGAGGGGAAGGGAATGAAAAGTTGGGATGAATGATGAGGAAGCGCCGTCCACGAATGCGTGAACGGAGGGATGGCTCATTCGTTTATTCGCAGTTGAAATTCGTGGATGATTGGCGCTCATGGGTATATTTTATTCTGGATAGAAAATTGCCCTGAGGATGGATGATCAGCGATACACTTCGCGGCGATGCCCAATCGCCTGAATGAATACTTTTTTGCTTTTATCGTCAATGATGTACAAAACTCGATAATCCCCGACTCGTAAACGATAACTTTCCTGTCCTTGTAATTTTTTCACCCCCGCTGGTCGTGGGTCTTCCTCCAGCGCGAGCAACCGCGCTACAATGCGTTTGTGAACGGTCTTTTCAAGCGCATCCAACTCTTTTTCGGCGGAACGTTGGATGATGACCTGGTAGGTCATTGCTTCTTCGCCTTTGCCTTCAAGTACTCGCGTAGGGGACGTCCAGGTTCGTTGCGACGTTCTTCGATGATGGACAAGTCCATCAAATCACGGCGAAGATTCTCGTCTCGGATAATGCGTTGAAGAACGGCGCGTTTTTCTTCGGCAGGCAAAACTCTAAATGCAGTCCAAAAGACTTCTGCGGTGGCTTGAGTGGTGGTCATAGAATAAATCTCCTTGCTGATGGTCAAAAGTATAGCACAACCCGACTGCTAACTGATCACTGATAACTGTTCACGCGTTTACTGATAACTATAAAACCCTCTCCCCGTCTTCCTCCCCAAATACCCCGCATCCACCATCTTGCGGAGCAGCGGCGCGGGGCGGTATTTGTCTTCGCCGAGATCGCGGTGCAGGACTTCCATGATGAACAACACCACATCGAGACCGATCAAATCTGCCAGTGTGAGCGGACCCATCGGGTGATTCATGCCGAGTTTCATCACGGCGTCAATCGCTTCTTTCGTGCCGACTCCCTCTTGCAGGGCGAAGATCGCTTCGTTGATCATCGGGCACAAAATGCGATTCGAGATGAAGCCTGGGGAGTCGTTCGCCTCCCACGCCTCCTTGCTCATGACCTTGCACAGTTCGAGCGTTGTGGCGAGTGTCTCTTCGCTGGTGGCGAGACCTTTGATGACCTCCACAAGTTTCATCAACGGGACGGGATTCATGAAGTGCATCCCGATCACCCTGTCGGGACGGTTGGTCTGTGCGGCGATTTTGGTGATCGAGATCGAAGAAGTGTTGCTTGCCAGAATCACGCCTGCGCGCGCGTTGGCGTCCATGTCTTTGAATATTTTGAATTTGAGTTCAGGGTTTTCCGTCGCGGCTTCGATGACAAAGTCCGCGTCTTTCATCGTGTCCATGTTCGACACGTATTGTATCGCGTCGGCGGAGGCTTTGCCCTCGGCGGTGATCGTCCCTTTTTCGAGCAACTTACTCGTGGACTTGGCAATCGCGGCTTTGGCTTTCTCCAACGCGGCGGACTGAACGTCCATGCAGGTGACTTGATACCCCGATGTCGCCGCGACTTGCGCGATGCCGTTGCCCATGGTTCCTGCGCCTACTACGAAAATTCGTCTAATAGTCATATAGTCTCCTGGTCGCTTAGTCGTTTGGTCTATTGCTTGTCGGTGGTTCCGCGTTTGGATTTTCGCAAGTATGCAATGAAAGCGTTGATGGATTTTTTGGTTGTTGTTGCCACGCTCGAATGTCCTCAAACTTTTCAATTTTCATTTTTCCTCCACGACTGAAATGGACTATTCAACAATTTGACCATGCGACCATCTGACCAAGTGACTATCCAACTAAGCGACGAATTGACCACGCGACAATCCGACCACGCGACTATTCGACTTCCACCGCCATCGCCACCGCCTCGCCGCCGCCCAGACACAACGAAGCGATTCCTCTTTTCACCCCGCGATCTTTCAAAGCATACAACAACGTCGTCAACACGCGCGCGCCACTTGCGCCGAGTGGATGCCCCAATGCGATCGCGCCGCCGTTGACGTTGACTTTGTCCCAATCCCAGCCCTGGTCTGCCAACGCGTATCCGTCTGCGAGGACTTGCGCGGCGAAGGCTTCGTTGAGTTCGATCAAGTCCACGTCGGATAATTTCCAGTCAATTTTTTTCAACAACTTCGGAATCGCATGAGCAGGCGCGGCGAACAAATATTTCGGTTCGACTGCCGCTTGTGCATAGCCTACCACGCGCGCCATCGGTTTCAATTTATTTTTTTCGGCATACGCGCGCGACGAGATCACAACTGCCGCACCGCCGTCGTTCATGGGAGATGAATTTCCAGGAGTCACTTTTCCGTTCGCTTTGAAGGCGGGCTTGAGTTTGGATAACGCCTCGAGAGTCGAATCTTTGCGCGGACCTTCGTCCGTGTCTACGATCACTTCGCCCTTGCGCGATTCGATTCGGACGGGGACGATCTCAGGCGCGAATCGGCCTGCCGCTTGCGCCTCAACAGCCTTCCCGTGCGAGCGAAGCGCAAAGTTGTCCATCGCCTCGCGCGTCACCTCGTATTCATCCGCAATAAATTCAGCCGCGTTGCCCATGCTCCAATTTTCGAACGGATCCCACAAGCCGTCTTTGAGAAGCGCGTCGGTGAGCGGCTGATCCCCGAATTTCAATTCGCCCGAACGACCCGCGACAAGAAACGGAGCGCGACTCATCGATTCGAATCCGCCTGCGACGAAGAGCGACGCATCGCCCGCCCGCACAGCCTGACTCGCCATCATCGCGGCTTTCAACCCCGACCCGCAGACTTTGTTGATCGTGCTCGCGCTGACGGTCGCGGGGATGCCGCTCAAAATTCCCGACTGCCGCGCGGGAGCCTGACCTTCGCCCGCTTGCACCACGTTGCCCATGATGACTTCTTCGATCTCTTCGGCGTTGATGCCTGCCCGCTCCACCGCGGCTTTCACGGCTATCGCGCCAAGTTGCGTCGCAGGGACGGAACTCAACGCGCCCTGAAATTTTCCAATCGGCGTCCGCGCGGCGGATAATATAACGGCTTCTGTTTCTTTGGTCATTGCATTCTCCTTGATGTGAGTATTATAAAGGCAATACCTTGTAATCGCTGGTTTTGACGAAACGCTGCTTGAATTAATGTGCATACGCTTCGTGCCGTTGCGGGTTGTATTTTTTATCGGGTAAAATCAAGCAGCGGTCGCGCTAGCGCGAATGTATTGTATAACTCGATATAAAACAACCGATGACTTCTGCCCAAATTTTCGTCCTGCTTACAATGCTCATCCCTTTAACACTGGTGTTATTAAACCGTCTAAGGGAAGATGTGGCGGCGCTGGTTATGGCGGCGGCGTTGGGTATGGCGCAATATGCCGGGCTGCCCGTGCTTGGACCTGCGCATACGCCCGAAGCGGCGAGTAAAGCGCTGACCGGCTTCGGCACGCCGGAAGTGATCGCGCTGATGTCGTTATTCGTGATCACGGCTTGTCTTGATAAATACGGCGTTACGCGTTGGATCGCGAAAAAAATGTTATCGTCGGGCGCGCACTCTGAACAAAGGATGGTGGGACTTTTTTCTTTTACGGCGGCGGCGCTTTCTGTATTTATGAATACGCTGGCGGCAGGCGCGTTGCTGCTGCCTAGCGCGTTAAGCGCCTCGAAACAAACGAAGATAAAGCTCAGCAAATTGCTTATTCCCATAGCGTATGGAACGATGTTGGGCGGCGCCGCCACATACCTCACGACGGCGAATATCATTGTCAGCGGGCTCTTGCGCTTGGCGGATCCGCCTCAACAATCGTTGACCTTTTTGGATTTTCTTCCTACAGGCGGATTTGTCGCGTTGGTCGGGCTGGTCTTTCTGACATTTGTCGGCAGACGTTTTTTGCCTGACCGCGATCCTCCGATGGTGAGGATGGATCCCAGCAGCGAAGAGTTGACCGACGTCTTTCAAATTGTGGATCGGATGTGGGAAGCCGAGGTAACGCCCGAATCGAATATCGCCAATAAGCTCCTCGATCAAACCAGCATCGGAGAAAATCTGGGAATGGCGGTATTAGGCATCCGTCGCGGCTCTCATGTTTTTTCCGCGAACGATGCAGCGGAGAAAATTCAGGCGGGCGATACGCTTCTTATCATCGGACGCGAAGAACGCGCCTTGCAACTGGAACGCTCCGGCTTGCGCGTTCATCGCGCCAACCAACCGGTATCCTCCCTGTTGCACAACGTGGCTTTTGTCGAAGTAATTTTGCCTCCGCGTTCCGCGCTGGAAGGAAAAACGTTGCGCGAGTTAGACTTTCGTAATCGCAGCGGATTTATGGTCATTGCGGTATGGCGCGAACAACGCAGTTATCGCACGGATATTGCGGCGTTAAAATTGCGCACTGGCGACGCGCTTTTATTGGTAGGCGCGCCTGAGAAATTGCCCGATCTGAAGACCCAGCATGATTTCGTTGTTGTAGCGACCGCTTCGAATGAAGGCGAACTCGACGCTCCCCGCGTGCGGCTGACGTTGGGCATTGCCGTTGGCGCGTTAATCGCTTTACTGGCGGGGATGCCGGTGGAGATCGCTACGCTTATCGCCGCCGTCCTAATTCTTTTAACAAAATTAATGAAACCCGATGAGATGTATCAAGCGATCAAGTGGCGCGCTATTTTCTTGATCTCGGGAACGATCTCGATCAGTTATGCGATGGTGCAGACGAATCTTGCCGAACTCTTTGGAAACGCCATCGTGCATTGGATCGCTCCTTTTGGCGCGATGGGATTGGTGGCAGGCGCATATCTCTTAAGCGCGGCGTTGACGCAAGTGATGGGCGGGCAGATCTCGCCGCTGGTCGTTGCGCCGGTGACGATCAGCGCGGCGTTGCAATTAGGCGTTAACCCGCAGGCGGTGGCATTGGTCACGGCAATTGCAGGCTCGATCTCGTTTCTCACGCCGCTTTCACATCCGGTGAATATTATTATGATCGCGCCTGCGAATTACACCTTCCGCGATTTCATCGAAAGCGGATGGGCGCTGACGATAGTTTGCTTTATTGCGCTGATGATTGCTGTTCCGTTCTTTTGGAAACTATGACAAAATATTTTTTGAAAGCAGGAGAGGCTGATGGAAGAGAAACCGACTCAAAATAAGGCGTTAACGATTCGCTCCGCAACGTCCGACGATTTTCCTACGCTGTCAGATTTGATGGTGCAGTTGTATGCGGCGGAATTGCCCGGCGCGCTGACTGGGGAGCGCGCGCTGTTAAGTCGTGTGATACAGTTTACGCTGGAGGCGCAGCCCGCGCAGGCGCTGTTAAACCGCTACATTCTCGCTGACGCAGACGGGCAAACGTTGGCGACTGGGATGATCCAATTCCCGACGATTCCTCCTTTTGATCGCGCGCCAGATGGAACCATCGCTATGGCGCTGAGAACGCTCGGTTATCGCGCTACTGGGCGACTGTTGCTCACTGTCGCGCGCAGCCGCGTGGCGGTGCACGTGCAGCATCAAGCCGATACGGCGCTGGTGCATAGCTACGTTGTGGATGAACGCCAGCGAGGGCGAGGGTTTGGGCGCGTTATGCTTAATGCTCTCGAGCAAAAAATGACGGAGGCTGGTTGTCAGTGGTCGGAGTTGCAAGTGCTGGCGGGGAATACGGTCGCGCGCAACCTTTATATCCGAAGCGGATATAAAGACGTCGGACGCCCTCCGCGTTGGGCGGAGATGCTGAGCTGGCCCAGTTATGTAATGCGAAAAGCCTTATAATGGAGATAGATTCGCCGTTGGCGCGTAATGCTTAGCCTACTACAGAGAACCCCGCCAAGAGAAGTCTCTTGGCGGGGTTCTTCAGCGGAGAGGGCGGGATTCGAACCCGCGAACCTTTTGGGTTACACGCTTTCCAAGCGTGCGCACTAGGCCAACTATGCGACCTCTCCATGCTCCAGCGGGCGAATTATACACCAGAAACGACAACATAAATTCGACTTACAGATCGTATTTTATTCATTTCAAATTTGGTCAGTTTTCCAACGCGCCTTGTTGAATCCAATCTACGATGATTTGCACTTGCGGCGGCGTCAGTTTTGGTCCGCGCTTGGGCATTTCTTGTGTAATAACCTGTTCGGCAAGCAGGCTGTTCTCCACGTCGCCGGGCGCGATTACAGAACCGTTCTCTGAGCCGACCATGATGGCTGCGAAGGTCGTTAGGTCTAAGCCTTCTTTTGTCTCTTCGCCGCCGTGACACTTCCAGCAGCGACTTTGCAAGATGGGGACTACATCGTTCGTAAAACTGACGATGGCGGTTTGTCCGGATGATTCGATCGGACTCGGCGTGTCGGTCGTAGGACTGGCTGCCTCGGCAGCCGCGGGCGAGGAGGTCGGAGGCGCCGATTCACCCGTCGGAGAGGAAGCGGGGAATGCCGTTGGCTGAGCCCCACAAGCGGCTATGAATCCGATCAGTAAGATTGCGATGAATATCTTTTTCATTGTTCTCCTAGAAACCATATAAGATGACGCCGCCCAGAAAAGCGAGCGCGAGGGCGATGAAGAAACTTAATCCGTATGCCGCTGAGTAGAGCGCGCGGTTGCCTGAAGCGAAGATGCCGGGGTTGCGATAGCGAATGATAGAAATACCCGCGGTAAGAAGAAAGAGAAGCGCGGCTAGGATGACCTTTGCCGTTGCGTTCGGCGCATCGCCTTCGTAGTTTTTGATGTTGTCCATCACGCCGGTGATCCCGGCGACAACAACGCTGATCGTCGCGAGGACCATGTTGGCGAACGAGGCTTGTTCGAGCGTTGCGTTGTTCTTCAAC
>BQMV01000010.1 GCA_022181005.1 Anaerolineaceae bacterium
TCTTCGTAATGTTCGTTTATAAAGTGACCTGCTCCACCTTTGAAGCCATAGCCTAACCAAAGTTTGTTATCTCTGATTAAAGGAAAAATCTCTTTGTATTTTATTGCGTTTTGATGTCCAACAATTACAAACTTTTTGTCGTACTCGATAAGTTGAGAAACATATTCACGAAAAAGTGAAAAAGGCGGATTTGTTACTACAATATCAGCCTGCTTTAAGAGTTCAATAGTTTCCTTACTGCGAAAATCTCCATCGCCTTTCAACGGTTTTATGCCGATTTCTTTTGGGTCAGGCACGGCGTTACCGTTCTTGTCTCCATCATATTCTAAATATATGGCTTGCTCAGAGTCGTTTTGGCTAAACAAGTCCATATTCTGATTTTTGTAACAGGTCGCAATTATTTTTTTTAGACCTAACTTTTCAAAGTTATATGAAAAATAGTGAAAGAAGTTGCTGATGCGTGGGTCGTCACAATTACAATAAATTACTTTACCTTTGAAGTGATTTTTGTAATGCTTCAACTCTCGTTCAATATCAGACAATTGAGTATAAAACTCATCCTTTTTATTTGTCTTGGCTTGATTTAGATTTTTATTTTGCGCTTTTGTCGTCATATTTTTTGATTTTACCCTTACTCACTACTAATTTTTGGCGACAGCCGCCGAACTACTTTTTATACAGCCAAATAAATTAAAATGAGACCTTATACGGCGGAGCGGCTGTATAATACCCTATATTCATCCCTCTATTATAAGCGAGCGTCGAATAAAAATGCAAGAAACCAGAGAGATAAAATGACAGAAACGCAAAAACCCCCGCAAGGCAAAAAACTGCTCGATCAATATCGAGATGCGATACGCCTCAAACAATATTCCCCGCGCACCGAAAAAACCTACGTCGGCTGGGTGCGCGAATACATCCTCTACCACAACAAGCGCCATCCCCGCGAAATGGGCGTTGAAGAAATCAATCGCTTCATCACGCACCTCGTCGTGGAGCGCCGCGCCTCCGCCTCCACGCAAAACCAAGCCCTCAGCGCCATCCTCTTCCTTTATCGCAACGTCCTCGATGTCAAATTGGACTCAGCCGCGCTCGAATTCATCCGCCCCAAAAAAGGCAAGCGCGTGCCGACCGTTCTCTCAGCGGAAGAAGCGCGCGCCGTCATCGCCAACCTGACGGGCGCTTACAAACTCATGGTTCAAATGATGTACGGCAGCGGACTGCGTCTGATGGAATGCCTGCGCCTGCGCGTCAAAGATATTGACTTCGCCAACCATCGCATCATCGTCTTCGACGGCAAAGGCGGCGACGACCGCGAAACCATGCTGCCCGATAGTATTGTCGCGCCGCTTCAAGAACATCTGCAACAAACGCGCGTCGTTCATCAAAAAGATTTAGCGCGCGGCTATGGCTCGGTCTATATGCCTTTCGGATTAGGCGAAAAATTTCCCGCCGCCCACAAACAGTGGATGTGGCAATACGTCTTTCCCGCCTCCACGCTTTTCACCGACCCCGAAAGCGGCGAAGTGCGGCGGCATCACATCCACGAAACCGCCTTGCAAAAAGCCATCCGCGAAGCGACGCGACTCGCAAACATCGTCAAGCGCGTTACCCCGCATACTTTTCGTCATTCTTTCGCCACGCATCTTTTACAAAACGGCTACGACATCCGCACCGTGCAAGAACTGCTCGGACACAAAGACGTGAAAACCACCATGATCTACACCCACGTTTTACAACGCGGCGCCAACGCCGTCAAATCTCCCCTCGACGCCTAGCCCTCCAATCCTCTACTCCTCCAATTCACCTAATACCTCCCCAACAAAAAAGCGGACGATGCCTTCCTCATCATCCGCTTTCCACTCTCTACTTTCCACTCCCCACGTTCTATCTTCTGCCGCCGCGACGATCTCCCCCGCGTCCGCCGTTGCGATCTCCGCCGGGTCTTCCGCCGCCGCCGCTTCGGCGCGGACCGTCTTTCTCGCGCGCTTCTTCCGCAGTCCAGCCTTCTAACACAGCCTGACGCGAAAGCCGAATCTTGCCTTGTCCGTCAATATCGGTCACCATCACGGTGATCTCATCGCCCATGTTAACCACGTCTTCCACTTTGTTCACGCGTTCCGAAGCGAGTTGCGAGATGTGGACGAGCCCATCCAGCCCGGGCAAAATTTCGACGAATGCCCCAAAGTCCGCGATGCGCACGACCTTGCCGGTATAAATATTCCCGACCACCGCTTCTTCGCCCAACCCGGCGATGCGCTCCTGCGCGATCTTCGCGCCCACCCCGTCGGAGGAGGCGATGTAGACCGTGCCGTCTTCTTCGATGTCAATCTTCGCGCCGGTTTCCTCTTGCAATGCGCGGATGTTCTTTCCGCCCGGTCCGATCAACGCGCCGATCTTGTCCACCGGAATCTTCACAGTGATGATGCGCGGCGCGTACTCCTTCAACTCCGCGCGCGATTCGGGCAACACTGCCAGCATCTTTTCCAAAATGGAGGCGCGCGCTGTTTTCGCCTGTTCGAGCGCTTCCTTCATCATCTGTGCGCTCAAGCCGCTGATCTTGATGTCCATTTGCAGGGCGGTGATGCCTGCCGGCGTTCCCGCCACTTTGAAATCCATATCGCCGAGGTGATCTTCGGTGCCTTGAATGTCGGTCAGAATTTTGTAGCGGCCCGAGCCGTTCAAATCGGTGATGAGTCCCATCGCCACGCCGGAGACCGGGGCTTTAATCGGCACGCCTGCATCCATGAGTGCGAGAGTCGAACCGCAGACCGAACCCATCGAGGTCGAGCCGTTGGACGACAGCGCCTCAGACACCACGCGAATCGTATACGGGAACGATTCTTCCGCAGGGATGACCGGTTCGAGCGCGCGTTCCGCCAGCGCGCCATGCCCCACTTCGCGTCGGCTTTGCCCGCCCATGCGTTTCACTTCGCCGGTGGAATACGGCGGGAAGTTGTAATGATGGATGTAGCGTTTGTCTTTGATCGGGCTGAGGTTATCGAGTTCCTGCGCCTCGCCGAGTGTCGCAAGGGTCGCAACAGATAAAATTTGAGTCTCGCCGCGGGTGAATAAGCCAGACCCATGCGCGCGCGGAGAAACCGCAACCTCGCACCAAATCGGGCGGATGTCGGTCGACGTTCGCCCGTCGGGACGTTTGCCTTGCGCTAGGATGCGTTCGCGCACCACGTCCATCTCCGCCTGTTCAAATGACTCGCGGAACATGTTGACGGGGATGTAATTCGCCGGATCGCCGCCCTCAGGGACCGCGCACAATTCTGTCTCGGCTTCGGTCTTGATGGCTTTCATGCCGGAATAAAATTCGTTCTTGCTCAACGGCTTATCGAGCAGGGCATTCATCGCTCCGCTCACGCGGTCGAACACTTTTTTCTTGACCTCTGCGCTCGGCACGAACAATTCAACTGCGCGTTTCGGTTTGCCCAACTCTGCTTGCATCTTCAATTGCAGTTCGATCAGCGGCTGAATGGACTTGTGACCAAGTTCGAGCGCGGCGACCATCACATCTTCGGGAATTTCGATCGCGCCGCATTCGACCATGAGGATGGCGTCTTTTGTGCCGGCGATTCGCAAGTCGAGATCGGATGTCTCCATTTCGGCGTAGGTTGGGTTGATGACGAATTCGCCGTTGACGCGTCCCACGCGCACCGCGCCGACGGGTCCGCCCCAGGGGATGTCTGAGATCATGATGGCGGCAGACGCGGCGTTGATCGCCAGCACGTCGAGCGGGTTCACGCCGTCGGACGACAGCGAGAACATGGCGACCTGCACTTCGTTCCTCATCCCATCCTGAAACAGCGGGCGGAGAGGACGATCGGTTAGACGGGCGACGAGAATCGCCTCCGTGCCGGGTCTGCCCTCCCGTCGGAAGAACGAACCGGGGATCCGTCCGCCGGCGTAGAGTCGTTCCTCGTATTCCACAGAAAGCGGGAAGAAATCTATGCCTTCGCGCACATCGCCCATAGTCGCCGCCGCGAACACGATGGACTCCGGCGTGCCGAACGTCACCGCGCCGCCAGCTTGCCCGGCGAGTTTGCCGGTCTCAAAGGTGACGGTGTTCTTCCCAATTTGAGTTGAGTATTTTTTCGATTCGGGTTTCATTGTTAATTGTCTCCTGTGTGGGACAAGGTTAACCTTGTCCTACAATTTTCCGCCTCGAGTCAGGGACTGAAGAGCGGGAAGAACAGTATGCGTTATTCGCGCTGTTCAATTCCTGACGGCGGTTTGGCTGCTTGTGTAGCGTTATAAATAAGACCCTAAAGGTCTAGCAGAGACCTTTAGGGTCTAACAGACTTACTTACGGCGCAGGCTCAAACTCTCGGTGATTCCCAAGTAGCGCTGGTAATCCGCTTGGCGCAAGTAGGCGAGTAAGCGGCGGCGCTGACCGACAAGTTTAAGCAATCCGCGGCGACAAGACTCATCCTTTTTGTTGGCGCGCAGATGATCGGTCAACTGTTGGATGCGGCTCGTCAGAATGGCGATTTGCACCTCAGGCGAACCGGTATCCGTATTGTGACGGTGATAATCGCCGATGAGTTTGGTCTTAACTTCTTTTGCGAGTGGCATGACGTATGCTTTTCCTTTCTCTAGTCTATGCAGGTCTCCATGCCGACAGCCCCCCTTGGAGGGAAACCGTTAGGCAGGACCAGTCACGGGAAGAGATTATACCAGAGAATTAAAGCCCCTCGCGCCGCCGTTCTGGTATTGACGCATCCTCGTATTGCGAAGATAATCAACCCTATGGATGAAAATGAAATTCGACGGATCGCGCAAAATGTACTGGCGCAAATGAGCGGCGCGCCTCAGCCCGACCCGTTGCCTGCCTCGCCTGCAACAAAGCGAGTCGTCGCCCTCGGCGCCGACCATGGCGGCTTCGACCTGAAGGAAATCCTTAAGCCTGAGATCGAAGTGAGCGGCTTCACGGTGACCGATGTGGGGACGTACAGCAAAGAAGCGGTGGACTATCCCGATTTCGCTCACGCCGTCGCGCAGTTGGTGGGGACGGGCAAAGCATGGCGCGGAATTATGATTGACGGCGCAGGCATCGGCAGTTGCATCGTAGCGAATAAGGTCCCGAACGTGCGCGCGGGCATGGCATACGACCTTTCCTCTGCGATGAACAGCCGCGAACACAATGATACGAATACGCTGACCCTCGGCGCGGGTTTGATCGGGGTTAATCTGGCGAAGCAGATCGTCGCCGCTTGGCTGGCGACCGATTTCGGCGGGGAGCGCCACGCAAAGCGCGTAGATAAGATAAAATCAATAGAGAAGCAATATTTGAAATAGAGGCGGGCTCGTTCCGCCTTATGATGCGAGTGTGTTATGATGAAACCTGATCCCAAAGTAGTAGAACAACTGGTGGAAATTATCGCCCATGAGGTGCTTGTGGTGCTGGCAGAAGAAGAAGCCAACGCCAACAACCCGAACGGCTATCATTGCAATTTTGATTGCGCCGACGGGCTTTGTGTGCGCGTGTGCTTGGACGACGTAGGTAACGTTGTGAAAGCCGGCGCGGAGCGGATCTCGTCCACCTTGGGCGCGATTCCGCCGGAGCGCTCGATCGCGGAAATGATTGACCATACCCTGCTCAAGCCGGACGCCACGCAGCAAGAGATCGCTCAATTGTGTTATGAAGCGCGAAGATACGGTTTCGCTTCCGTATGCGTCAACCCGACCTGGGTGAGCCTATGCGCCGAATTGTTGAAAGGTTCGGATGTCCGGGTTTGCACGGTGATCGGTTTTCCGTTCGGCGCCACTTCTTCCGAGTCGAAAGCGTTCGAGGCGGAAACCGCCATCAAACAGGGCGCAACTGAAATTGACATGGTTATTAACGTCGGCGCGTTGAAAGCGCGAGATTTGAATACGGTGGCGCGAGACATTCGCGGCGTGGTGCATGCGGCGCATACTCACGGCGCGATCGTTAAGGTCATCATCGAAACCTCGCTGTTGACCGACGAGGAGAAAACCATCGCCAGCCTGACCGCCAAAGAAGCCGGCGCAGATTTCGTCAAGACTTCCACTGGATTTGCCGGCGGCGGGGCGACAGTTCACGACGTGGAATTGATGCGCCGCGCGGTCGGTCCGCAGATGGGCGTTAAAGCCTCGGGCGGAGTGCGCACGCGGGAAGACGCCGAGAATATGATTCGCGCCGGCGCTACGCGTATCGGCGCCAGCGCAGGCGTGAAGATTGTGGGCGCGGGCGAGGCGACCCTTCCGAAGAGCGAAGCGGGCTCTCCATCCAATAAATATTAGGAGCGCGAATGTTCATTGCAAAAGTGATCGGCACGACGGTCTCGACGATCAAAGACGAGAAATTGCACGGGCGGAAGTTGCTCGTTTTGCGACAGTCCGATGAAACGGGCGCGGTGAGCGGCAAGCCGTATGTTGCGATTGACACGGTGGACGCCGGCGTCGGTGATTTGGTGCTGACCGCCTCGGGTTCGTCGGCGCGGCAGACGAATATTACAAAAGATACGCCGGTGGACGCGGTTGTTATGGCGGTGATCGACTCGCTCGAAGTGAACGGCGCGGTCACGTTTCGGAAATCATAAGTAGGCGACCTGTGGCTAAGATATTTTATACCGACCATGATATTGAAGATTTGTTTCATAACGGCGTGAAGACGCTGCAAGTAGGCGACGACGTTGTGTTGACCGACTTGGCGTTTGAGAAAGCGCTCAAACTGGGGGTGGCGTTACAGGCGGGCGCGCCGCCGGCGCCATCTCATTTGATGGATAGCGCGCCGAAAGCGAAGAGTGACGCTCCCGCGCATTGCAGCGCTTGCGGCGCGGCGACCAGCCCGTCGCCCACGGCTGAACGTGGGGCGGAACTCGAACGACGCATCCGCGAGAAAGTCGTCGCAAAACTTGGAGATCAGGTGGACGCGCGCTTGCTGGATACGATCATTCGGCGCACGCTCAAAGTTACGGGGATGAAGTAACCATGCTGTTCGGACGAGTGAAAGGCAGCGCGGTTTGCACGATCAAATATCCCGGTATAGAAGGCGTGAAGTTGCTGGTCGTTCAACCGTTGAATAAGAAACTGGAGCCGATCGGCTTGGCGCAGATCGCAGCGGATATCGTCCACGCCGGCGCCGGCGATCTATGCGTGATGGTGCGTTCGCGTGAGGCGGCGCTTGCCATGCGCGATGAAAAATTCGTTCCGATTGACTTGGCGCTGATTGGCATCGTGGACGAGTTGACCGTGAAGCCTGACGGCGAGTTCGACTATCTGCTGAAAAGCGGGGAGAATAAATTTGTCTGATGATTATCGGTAAAGTTGTAGGAACGGTCGTTACGACGATCAGTCATGCGCATTATAAAAACCGACGACTGCTCGTCGTTCAGCCTTTGCTCGCCGACGGCGAACAAGCGGATGAAGATTTCATTGCGCTCGATAATTCGCATGCGGGCATCGGCGATACGGTTCTGGTCAACCGCGAGGGAAATGGGGCGCGGCAAGTGTTGGGCAACCCTGACGCTTGTGTGATCTCGGTCATTGTAGGGATCGTGGACAGCGTCAACCTGCAAGCCTGAGAAATTAATAGGGTCTTTAGGACTTGCCGTGATTCGGCGCTCGGAATCGTGTGGAAAGATTTTCAGAAATCCGTGTTCTGTCCATGTTAGACCGTAAAATCCGCGTCCAAAAAAATTAATCATGGCAATTCTCAGGGAGCTAATTAATCAGGACTTACACAGATCGAAATCTTTTGCTGCGAATTGCGCGAATTGTCGCTAATTCTTAAAAATAATTCGCGTCAATTAGCGAAATTCACGGTTTAATTTTAGGCTTTTGTGTAAGTTCCATTAATATAAAACTGCCGCCTATGTGAATGAAGCGGCAGTTTAGCAGAGGGGCTGAAAATACGCTTTTACTCTTCGTATACGAAGTCAATATAATCTTGTGCCGCAGCGTTAGCGTCTGCCGCGCCGAGCAATTTGAGCAATTCACCCAGCAAGTCCGCTTTATTCTTAGCGTCTTTGCGGCTCCATGTGCGCGATTTCACTTCGAGGAAATGTCCAAGCGCGGGCGTGGTCATGTGATCTAAGTTGACGTAAAACTCGGTGTCTTTATATTTGATGAACCAGCGCAGGCGGTCTTTCTCCACTGGAATTTCGGTCTTTGGTTTGAAATATTCGCGATAGAAGCGCAACGAGTTCGTCGCTGGCGCAAGATAGCGGCTGCGCGAGAGCAAGACTTCGTGTTCGAATTTCCCTTCGCGTTTCTGCCCTAGTAAGGTCAATCGCGCGCGCGTTGTTGTGAGATTGCCTTGTTCGATAAAATCGTCTTCGCGGTAACGTAACCGTCCTTGCGTCTCATCGTCGAAGATGAAATAAACGTCGTGTTGTTTGTAATGACGTTCATAGAGAATATCAATCTCATTGCGCATCAATTCGCGGATGACGCGATCTGGGTCCGCTATTTTGACCTTGACTTGCACCTCGAACGACTCTTCTTCCATTGAGCCGCCGAGTGCGATGAGCTTCGACAATACCGATTGTTCGCGTTCGATGAGGAACGAATCGATCTGTTTGGCGAGATCGGCAGCCTGCGCGAGCAATTCGTCCTCTTGCACGGTGAGCAGGCGGCGTTCGCGCATCACCCATTTTCCGTTGATCATCGCATCGGTCACGTCGGTGGATTTACTGGCGTACACGATCTGCGCGTAGGCATTATCCGCCGAACGGCGGAAGGAGGGGGAATTATGCACCGGGCTGAGATCAACGAGGATGAGGTCGGCGCGGCGGTTGGGGGTGAGCGAGCCGGTCAAATGTCCGATATGAAGCGCTTGCGCGCCGAGGCGCGTTGCCATTAAGAGAGCTTGCGGAGCGGGCAGGGAAGTCGGGTCGTTTGTCACCGCTTTGGCGATCAGCGCGGCGAGACGCACTTCTTCGAACATATCCAGGTCGTTGTTTGAGGCAGGACCGTCTGTGCCGATGCCGACGTTGAGTCCGACTTCGAGCATTTTCGTCACGGGGGCAAATCCTGAGGCGAGTTTGAGGTTGGAGGAGGGATTGTGCGAAACGCCCGCGCCGGCGTGCTGAAGCGTGCGAATTTCACCGGTGTCAATATGCACACAATGCGCGGCGATGACTTTCGCCTCGAACAGACCTTGTTTTTTCACATATGGAATAACGGGCATGCCTTGTTCGTTGCGCATGTTATCCACTTCGAAAGAAGTTTCGGAGAGATGGATATGAAGCGGAACGTCGAACTCTTTGGCGAGATCGGCGGTCTCGCGTAAGATGCCTTCGGTGGTGGTGTATGGGGCGTGCGGCGCGATGGCTGGGACGATCAGCGGATGTCCCTTCCATTTTTTGATGTAATCGCGCGCCCGGTCCATGGCGTCTTCGTACGACGCCGCATCTGGCGTGGGAAATTTGAGAATGGATTGCCCGCATACCGCACGCATGCCCGCGTTTGCCGCTGCAGTAGCGACATCGTCTTCGAAGTAGTACATATCGTTGAATGTGGTCACGCCGCTTTTGATCAGTTCGGCGCAAGCGATGGACGTGCCCAACCACACAGATTCGGGCGAGGCGAATTGCCGTTCGACGGGGAACATATAACCTTGCAGCCATACGTCGAGCCGCAGGTCGTCGGCAATGCCGCGTAAGAGGGTCATCGGCGCGTGCGTATGCGCGTTGATAAGTCCCGGCATGAGGATTTTGCCTTTGCAGTCAATCGTCTCTTTGCCTGAATATTCTTTTTCGATCTTGTCCTCGGGTCCTACGGCGACAATGCTGTCGCCATGGATGGCGACGGCGCCGCGGTTGTATTGAGTCAGCGTTTCGTCCATGGTGAGGACGTGAGCGTTGTGGAGGAGGATGTCAACTTGAGTCATAAGATGATCCTTTCTATAATAAAGTCATGGCGTAAAATTTAACAGCGCTTGCACCGCTTTCAGGTTCGCCGTGAAATCGGTGTTTTTATGATCGCGCAATTCCATATCCACTGCCGCGCCGACTCCGTTTTCAACCGCCCAATCGGCGAGCGTGCCGGTGTATTCACAGCCGGTATCTATCGGCGGATAGGAGTAGCGGGTCTCTTTGGCGAGCAAGGCTGCGAGTTTCTTGGATTCGCGAGTCCATGGCGCGCCGCCGGGGAAGACGCCCAGCGCCGCGCTGTGATAACTGATTAAGGCGGCAATGGAGCGCGCTTCGATGAATTTCATGATCGTTTGCGTTTCGGGCTCCGAACCGCCGTAGAGTCCGCCGGTGGTCGGGCGGTAGATCCAACAGCCGTCGCGATCCCACTCAGCGACCCAATTATCGCTGGGAAAGTTGCGATTCAAGTCCACGCCATTGTTATTAACGCGTCCATCCACGCCGTGGATGCGCGCTTCGCCGTCGGGATTCATGTTGCGAATGATGTGTAGTTTCGCGCGGTCGGGAATTGCTTCAGGATGATCGTTGAAGTAGATAATCAGCTCGTCCGCCAGTTCGATGGTGTTCCATTCGTAGCCGCCATGAATGCCTGCGACGATCAGGTATTCGCGTTCGCCGTCGCCGAATGTATAGGCTTCGATAGGACGCCCCATAAGCGAATATCCGATGATTATGGACGACGGTCCGTTTTGCAGGTGGAACGGCGTAGCGCTTTCAAATACAAAAGGCGTATAGAATGGATTTGGCGTGAGCGTCGGTAGGATGTGTTGAGTCGGGGCGGCATCAGCGTTGACGTTGGACACGGGCGATGGAGTCGCGACGGGAGCGATCGCCGATGCGGAGCGATTTGTTAAATAGAACGCTGTGACTGCGAACAGGCAAACTGCCACGATGCCATTCAGCGCCCAAACGAGAAATATCCATGCGTTCTGCCGCTTCTTGCGCATCTTCATCCGCTCTCCAACGCATGGCGGCGCAACCAATCGAGCGCGAGGTTTAATGCCCATTGGGGCAAACTGCGCGGCGGTCCGCCATAAGTAACGCGATGGATTTTCTCGAAGTGCGGCGCAATGAGCGCCAGATCGGCGGAGCGATCTTCGAAGTTAACGATAACGCCCAATGCGACGTCGGCGTGCGCGGAATAGAGCGTTTCGCGCAATGTTTTGAGAAGCGCGGCAGGGCGGAGGTCGGCGGCGGAAACAGTTTGCGGAATCTTTTGCGCGAGCAAGCCGTTTAAATTTGATTCCAAGCCGATTACACTCCAGCCGCGGCTGGCTGTGACGCGGAGGGCGACAGCCTCGAGCGTGTCTTCATCTGCGCCGAAGACGGCGTTTCCAAGCCGCTCGCGAAGGTCAGCCTCAATGTCTGCGATCATTCTATCGGCTTCGGATTCCCTTTTTGCTTTCGCGGCAATGCGGATGTCTACAACGCCGGTATGCGCGGCGAGACCGACGGTGGGATTGCCCAGCGTTTCGAGGTCGGCGATCTTCTCGTCAATCGTCCCTTCGCCTAAACCTGCGCAATGTAGAATCCGTATTTTAATAATTTCATCGAGGTGGAAACGCTTTTGTAAATATGGAACAATGGACTCATGAAAAATTTGTTCCATTTCATTCGGAACGCCGGGCAACGATGCGACTGCGTTTCTTTCTGTTTCGACGATAAAGCAGGGCGCGGTGCCGACGGGATTCTTAATTCCCAGCGCTCCTTTTGGCGCGTACGCCTGTCGCTTTTGATTTTCGGACGGTTGGCGTCCGTAGCGTGAGATCGCTTCGACGACTTGCGCCCAAAGGTCCTCGCGATATTCCAACTCGACTCCCGCCGCACGGGCGACGGCTTCGCGTGTAGGATCGTCCACCGTAGGACCCAACCCGCCGGTCGTGATGACGATCTCGGCGCGATGCATGGAATTGCGGATGGCGTCTGCAATCCGCTCGGCGTTATCGCCGATCGTGACCGTGCGAAACAAGTCTACGCCCATGCCGCGCAATGCGCGCGCGATATAGCGCGTATTCGTGTCTACGATCTCGCCGAGGAGTATTTCTGTGCCGATGGTAATGATTTCTGCGGAAGGCATAATGTTATCTGTGTGGGCGGATGCGATCTGTCTGCCTTGCTGTTTATCAAAGTAATTATAAAAGCGGACGCGCAGGTCTGTTCCTACACAACCGTTAAAATTCTACTTCAACCCCGAGATTCATGGCATGAGCGTTCTTTAAGGCGATCTGCGCCGCGACGGCGTCTTGCACCGCCACGCCTACGGATTTAAAGTAAGTGATCTCGTTTTCCGAACGTCTGCCCGGTTTGCGACCTAAGACAACCTCGCCGAGTTCCGCCGCAATATGCTCTTCCGCGATCATGCCTGTGCGCAGCGGCGCGATCAAATCGCCGGTTTCGGCTAAGGCGGCGGAACGCGAATCCACGATGACGCGGGCGCGCTGAATGGTTTCAGCGGGGATTTCCTGCATCTCTGGCGTGTATGAGCCGATCGCGCTGATGTGCGTTCCGAGTTTTACATCGCGATCGGCAAAAACGGGCGCGGCGGAAGTTGTCGCCGAGCAGATAATATCCGCCTCTCTCACTGCTTGCGGCGGATTCTCCGCAACACGGATGTCGTGCGGTATAGAATTGTGTCCCGCCATGTCTTTGGCGAACTCCTCGGCATGTTCTTTGTTCAGGCTGTATACCCACGCGGTTTCAATTTGGCGGACGGCGCACGCCGCTTCGATTTGAGTCCGCGCCTGCGGACCCGCCCCGAAGATCGCTAGAACGCGGCTATCTTTACGCGCTAGCAAGTCTATTGCCGCGCCGCTTCCAGCGCCGGTGCGGATGGCGGTAAGCGAACTGCCTTCAAGAAGCGCGATGGCGCGCCCGGTCTCTGCGTCGAAGACTATTACGGCGGCTTGGATGTAGGCAAGTCCGCGCGGAGGGTTGGAGGGATATAGTGAGACGATCTTTATAGCGAGCGCTTCCGTAGAGTCTTTTTTCATGTAGGCAGGCATGAATAGGCTGAGCGCGTCGTGGCTGGGAATAGGCAGACGCGTCCGCAACGGCGCGACAGCCGTCCCATCGGAAAGGGAAGCGTAGGCATCTTTCATGGCGGCGATCGCTGCTTTCATCGGTAGGGCGCGCCGGACTTCATCGGCGTTCAGGATTCGCATATAACCTCCTAGCTGAGGGCGAGCGCTCGCTCGCCGTACGGTAGAAAAAAGCGCAGAGGCGTTTCTCCTCTGCGCTTTTTTTAGTTCGCTTGCGTTTACTCAATGCCGAGGTAGGCTTTTTGCACTTCGGGGTCGCTTTTAAGTTTTTCGGCTTTGTCGCTAAGCACGATTTCGCCGGTTTGGAGGACGTATCCGCGATGCGCGATAGACAGCGCCATAAGGGCGTTCTGTTCTACGAGCAGGATCGTGACGCCTTCTTTGTTAATTTGCACGATAGTGTCGAAGATCAATTCGACCAGCACAGGCGCGAGCCCCATGGACGGTTCGTCTAACAGCAGGATGCGCGGCTCAGCCATTAATGCGCGCCCGGTAGCGAGCATTTGCTGTTCGCCGCCAGAGAGCGTGCCAGCCAATTGCGTCCGTCTTTCCTTGAGACGCGGAAAAAGAGTCATGACGTGATCGAGATTGCGGGCGATCTCCTGCTTGTTATTGCGGCTAAACGCGCCCATTTCAAGGTTTTCCAGCACAGACATACGGGCGAATACGCCGCGCCCTTCAGGCACCATGGAGAGACCTTTATAGACGATCTCGTGCGGCTTGTAGCGGAGCAGGTCGTCGCCTTCCAGCATAATCTCGCCCTGAGCGGGCTTCAACAGTCCGGAGATTGTGCGGAGCGTCGTTGTTTTGCCGGCGCCGTTTCCACCGATCAGTGTGACGATCTCGCCCTGCTCGATGGTGAGGTTGATGCCTCGTAGAGCATGAATGCTGCCATAGTATGTGTGAACGTTATTGACGGTGAGCATGGACATGCGCGCTACCCTCCCTTCTTTTGATGGCGTTCGTGCGCGTCTTCCATGCCTTCGGTCGCGGCGCCGCGACCGAGATAGGCTTCGATCACGCGCGGGTTGCTCTGAATTTCTTTAGGCGAGCCTTCGGCGATCTTTTCGCCGTAGTCGAGTACGGTGATATTTTCAGAAATGCCCATGACCACGCGCATATGGTGTTCGATAAGCAGGATGGTAATTCCGACCTCGTCGCGCAGCCGGCGGATGAAGACGGTGAGGTCTTCGCTCTCGCTCGGATTCATGCCCGCCGATGGTTCGTCCAGTAGAAGCAGCTTGGGTCTGGTCGCAAGCGCGCGCGCGATCTCCAGCCGGCGTTGTGCGCCGTAGGGGAGGTTGCGCGCCAGAGTGTCGCCATGCCCTTTTAGCCCGACGAAATCGAGCAGACGCTTGGCTTCGTTGAGCGCGTCTTTTTCTTCTTTACGCACGCTAGGCAAGCCCAACACGGCGCTGATCCAACTGGCATGTAAGAAGGTATGTTGACCGACGAGGATGTTTTCAAGGGCGGTCATTTCTGCGAATAGGCGAATATTTTGGTAGGTGCGTGAAACGCCCAGATGCGAGATCTGGTCGGCGCGGAGACCGTGAATGGGCGCGCCTTCGAAGATGATTTCACCTTCATCTGGTTTTCCGAAGCCGGTAATACAGTTGAAGAAAGTCGTTTTGCCGGCGCCATTCGGTCCGATGATGGAAACGATGGATTGATCGGGGATTTGGAAGTCAACCGAATTGACGGCGACAAGCCCCCCGAATCGTTTCGTGACGTTTTTGGTGGTGAGAATAGCTGTCATAGCGAGCCCCTCTACTCCGCGCTTGTTCCGGCGTCGAGATGGTGCAGCTCGCGCTGGGTGGTTTTCGAGGGCCAGAGCCCTTCTGGTTTGGCGAGCATCATGATGATCAACGTCGCGCCGTAAAGCAAGTAGCGGAATTCAGATACTTCGCGCAACAGTTCCGGAAGCCCGATGAGGGCGATCGCGCCTACGATCACGCCCGGAATGCTTCCCATGCCGCCGACGATGATAAGCGACGCTACGTTAATGGAGACAATCAACTGCATACTGGTCGCGAAAATGGAGCCGATCAATGTCGCGAAGATTGCGCCGCCCAGTCCAGCCATTGCCGCGCCGAGCATGTAGGCGAGCAGTTTTGTTTGGATCAGATTAACGCCCAACGCTTCGGCTACGTCTTCGTCTTCGCGTATCGCCATCCAAGCGCGTCCCAGCCGTGATTCGCGTAAACGCCAGGAGACGAAAGCGATTAAGATGGCGCTGGCGACGGCGATGTAGTAGATGCTCTGCGGGGTGCCAAGTTCGATGCCCGGTTTCGCGGCGTCGAATAGACTGTAGCAAACGCGCGGAACGTCAACTTTGGTAAATTCTCCCAGGACGCCGATACAAGGTTTCTGGATGCCGATAATGCCTTGTGGTCCGCCGAAGTATTTGGCGAGGAAGTCGGAGCCTGCCAAGAGGCGGACAATTTCGCCGAATCCCAGCGTTGCGATAGCGAGATAATCTCCGCGCACGCCTAAGACGGGCAAGCCAAGCGTGAACCCAGCCGCCATTGCCACTAAGACGGCGAGAGGAATGGCAGCCCAGAAAGAGATATGTTGCAGTCCGTATTGCCCGTAAGAGGTCAGCAGCCCGACCGTGTATGCGCCGATGGCGTAGAATGCCACAAAGCCGAGGTCGAGTAAGCCCGCAAAGCCGAGGGTGATGTTCAGCCCTAACCCCATGAGGATGAAGAGCGCGACGATCACGATCACTTGCGCGATGAAGGCGCCGGAAACCAGCGGCAATCCCAGCGCTATGAACGCGATTACGGCGAAGGCAATAACCCGCAAGCCAATTTGCCCTCCTTTAGGCAGGTTGGCAACGTCGGTTTTGATTGCCTGCCCTTTTGCCGACCAGAAAGCGGAAATGGCGGCTACTAGCGCAAAGAAGATGGCTGCGCCGGGGCGCGTCATGCCGGTTTGACTGAAGAGATATTTAGCCGTCTTTTCCCAGAAGCCGCTTTGATTAATCATCACAACGCGGAATAAGCCGGAGAACAGCGCCATAAAGAAGATGAAGAGTATGGCGTGAAAGAGCGGACGGCGGACGGCGTTTGGCAGAGATAGAGAGAGCGCGCCGAGCAAGCCCGAAACAGCGCCAGCGGCTGACAATATCCATACGCCGCTTACGCCTTGATTGAGCGTGAGCATGCTGTATAAGCCGGGCGAAGCGTTTAAGAAGACGGTGCGGATGTTAATTTTCGCGCCGATGATAACGAAGAGAGTGAGAATCGCGGCTGAGAAAAAACCCGCGACGAGACCAGCGGCTGCTTGAGAGGCGGCGTTGGGTTTGTCCAGCAAGGCGGCGGCTCGGCGGGCGGCGAGTAAACCGCTTGCCACGCTGATTGCTAGCAAGACGAATTGTCCGAGCGTCATGGTTTTTTCGACCACGTCGCGTTTGCTGAAAACTTCCGCCATGCCGACTAGAGAAATGAAGAGGGCGACCGCTCCGCCTAGAAGTCCAATTTTGATGGCAGCCCAAAGGAAATTTTCTTTATCTGTGTTGTTCATCATCGTTAGGCTTTCTGTTTTGTTAATCGTTCGCCGAGGATGCCGGACGGGCGGAAGAGCAGGATCATCACCAGCATAGTATAGGCGATCACGTCTTTAAGTTGATACGGGCGGATAATGCCAAGTCCTTCGAGGAAGAGCGACGGTCCAACCGATTCGAACACGCCAAGCACCAAGCCGCCGACCATTGCGCCGGGGATGTTGCCGATGCCGCCTAATACAGCCGCCGTAAACGCTTTGATGCCGGGGGTAAAACCCATGAACCAGTCAATTTGACGGTACACGAGCGAGAAGAGAACGCCCGCCGCTCCCGCCATTGCCGCGCCGATCGCAAAAGTGGAGACGATGGTCTTGTTGACGTCTATGCCCATGAGCGCGGCGGTGTCTTGATTTTCCGATACTGCCCGCATGGCTTTGCCGACCTTGGTGTACATGACGAGAGTGTACAGAAGCGCCATCATGATGCCGGCGGCGACCATTACGACGATATGAACTTTAAGAATGCCAATTCCTAAGACGACCCATTCGCCTTCCAGCGCGCTGATGGGAGGGTAAGCATATTTTCCAGGTCCAAAGATGCCGCGGAAGGAATATTCCAAAAAGAAAGACGCCCCGATCGCGCTG
>BQMV01000011.1 GCA_022181005.1 Anaerolineaceae bacterium
AAAAATGGTTTTTTTTTTTCAAGCAGAAGACGGCATACGAGATAAGGCCACGTGACTGGAGTTCAGACGTGTGCTCTTCCGATCTAAACGACGCTCGGTTCGACGCTATCTGCAATATATAATAATTCATGCCAAATAGCGCGCGCCTTCTTCAATAGAATCCTCGAACGCTGCAACGATGGCGCGGGCGCGTTGAACTCGAATCCCGCTCGCAAGCCCGCTTGCACAAAATCGAAGAGTTTTTCGCGATCGTACAACAACATCGGAGCGTACATTTCCCAACCCAACCATGGATCGAGCCGCAAATCGCGCGGACGCTTAAACTCCGCCTTGGCGCGGTGACTGATGTCTATATGGAAATCGGGAGTTAGCTTCACAAACTCGCGGCTGCGCAACGGTTTAGCGGCGTGAACGAAGACCAGATCAATATCCGCTGCGCCGCCGAATAGGGGATCCGTTTCATTCGAGACGAGCGAGCCCGTCAGATACGCGACGATAATATCGCGGTCGTTAAAGGCGCGCTCTTGCGCGGTCTCTTTGGCAATCCGGATGAGGGTTTCACGCGTAACTCGCATAGTTCTTATTTTATCCTCGAAAAGGCGCCGGCAGCGTTTGTTGAAACGGCGGCAGGCTGAGGCTCTGTCGGATACGCTCTTCCACTCGCTTTAAATGCTCAGGGGTCTGCACAACGTTCAAGTCGTTCGTGTCAATCGTTAAGACGGGAGTCTGCCCAAACGGTTTGGAGAAGAATTCATCGTAGGCGGAGTTTAATTCGTGAATATAGGCGCGTTCCATTTCCCGCTCATAAGGACGGTCGCGCAGGGCAATACGCTGCATAAGGATATCGGTCGAGGCTTGTAGATACACCAACAAGTCGGGCTTGAGCGCTTTTTCGGCAAGCGCCTCATGAACTTTGTAATACATTTCAAGTTCGTCGCCTTTAAGGTTGATGCGCGCAAAGAGCGCGTCTTTCTCAAAAGTGTAATCGGCGATCACGTTCTTTTCCGTCAAAGCGGCGCTTAGCGCGATACGGCGCTGTTGATGGTAGCGGCTTAGTAGAAAAAAAACCTGCGTTTGAAACGCATAGCGTTCACGGTCGCCGTAAAAATCGGACAGGAACGGGTTTTCTTCAAAGACTTCAAGGAAGATCTCCGCGTCGAACGCGGGCTGCAATAGGCGGGCGAGAGTCGTCTTACCAACTCCGATGACCCCTTCGATGGCGACGTACATGCGAGGCTCCCAATATAAGGTAATGCAAGCATACCATAGAAAAAGGCGACGCCGTTAACGCGCGCGCCGTTCGTCTTAAATATCGACAAGCGTACGCTTGGGCGCGGGGCGAGTTCCCGCAAGGATAACGTACCCGACCGTTCCGGAAAGAAGCGAAGTTAACAAGATGGCGATCTTGGCGCTCTGTATGATCTGCGAATCAACGAATGCTAGCAGCGTGATAAAGATTGACATGGTGAATCCGATGCCGCCAAGGAAGCCCGCGCCAATAATATGTCTCCACGATACGCCCGCCGGCAAACGCGACCATCCCAGCCGAATCGCCAATAGGCTGAGGGCGGTAATCCCCAGCGGTTTGCCGAGGAATAATCCGACAAAGATACCGAGGCTGTTCGTCGTTTGCAATCCGGCGATCCACCCTGCGGCAAGCGTAATGCTTGTGTTTGCCAGCGCGAACAACGGAACGATGAAAAAAGACACCGGTTTATGCAGGTTATGCTGCACCGTATACGACAACGCATTCTTATCGCCGTTTCCATAGGGCAGCGTAAACGCCAAGAGGACCCCCGCTACAGTGGCATGTACGCCCGATTGCAGCATGAAATACCACATGAGCGCGCCGGGAATCAGGTAAAACGACAACCTGCGAACTTTGAAACGATTGAACGCCAGCAACGCGCCAAATACGCCAAACGCCAACATTAGATTTAGAATCGAAAGATCGTTCGTATAAAACAAAGCAATGACGACGATCGCCCCTAGATCGTCCGTAATGGCGAGCGCAGCCAGAAAGACTTTCAACGCAGACGGGATTCTACGCCCTAACAGCGCTAAAACGCCCAGCGCAAAGGCAATATCGGTCGCCATCGGAATCCCCATTCCGCTTTGGAACTGTGTGCCGCGGTTCAAAAGGAAGTGAAATGATGCGGGAATCGCCATTCCGCCTACCGCCGCCAGCAACGGAAGCGACGCATTCTTCAAGTTTGATAACTCCCCGCTGTAAAGCTCTCTTTTAATCTCCAAGCCGATCAATAAAAAGAAGATCGCCATCAAGCCGTCGTTAATCCACGTTTCCACGCTGTGCTTCAATAAAATTCCGTTCGCATCGAACCCGATTGAGCGACGCCAAAAGGCAATGTACTCCGCGCCAAAAACAGAGTTCGCGACGATCATAGAAAGCGCCGTGCATAGGATCAAAATCACGCCCGACGCTTGCTCGCTTTTAAGAAATTCTTTAAATAGTTTTCTCAGCCGCACGTTTCAATTCCTCATTTTTCTTCTTAAGATATTCCGCCACTTCGATCATCGGCGGACGAGCGCGCTCGGCAATCTCTTCCACGTCTAAATAATATCCGTGCGCGCCGTGACGGATTAACTTCATCGAACGGTTCACATCTTCCAATATCTCGCGTCCGAATCGTTTTTCTAATTTGTGCATCACCGTTTGGATGATGGCGAACGACATCTTGCTCAACGCCTCCAACTGCTGATTATGATGAACGCGCTCCAATAAATCCACTTGTGCGATGGCGCTCAACCCATACCGCTCGTACACGTCAATCAACAAGCCGGTTTCCACGCCGTAGCCTGAATAGAACGTCGCCTGCTCCAACGCTTCGCGCCGTCCGCCATATTCGCCCGAAAGCGGCTGCACCACGCCGGAAAGCTCGGGATAGAACAAATTCAATAACGGACGCGCCGTCAATTCAGTGACGCGCCCGCCGCCGCCCGCTTGCATCTTCGTCCCAACGCGCAGAGGTCGCCGATAGTAACCTTTCACAAATTGAATCTGCGGATTTCGCAATAACGGACCGATGATGCCATACACAAAGCGCGGATGAATATTGACGATATCCGTATCAATCCATACGACAATATCGCCTTTTGTGACGAATAAACTCTTCCACAACGCGTCGCCTTTGCCGCGTCGCGCGCCGAAGCGTTCCAGCAAATGTTGATGGATGTAAACCGGCACGCCTTCTTTCGCCGCAATTTCACGCGTGCGATCGGTCGAATTAGAATCGATCAACACGATCTCATCCAACAGCGGAACTTTCTTCATCAACTCGCGCTTCATCATGCGCACCACGTTGCCTACTGTCGCTTCTTCGTTCAATGCGGGCAACGCCAGACTCACCGTCAACCCCTGCTGGCGTTTCAGTTCTACCTCCTCGCGCAAGCGGCTGAACTCATCCGCATGGAACGTATTTTCAGCGAACCACTTATCCACCAGAATTGTAATCGCATCTACGCCGGCAATTTCATCGTACACTTCGTTCGAGAAAGGTCTGCCGCTTTTGACCGCGATCACCGCGCACTTGGCTTCGCGCAAGACCCTATCCGCCACATATCCCAACGACGCCGAACTAGTCACCGGTTGCGACGTTGTGCCCAAAATGACCACGTCATTTTGCTTAGCATGATCCAAGATGGCGCGCGCCGCCTTATTAGTGAACTCGAATTGCTTTTGCACTTCGGGCATTTGTCGCAGCACACGCTCCAAACCTTTGAACGACGCTTCTGCCTCTTCCAGCGATGCGCCCAATTTGCGGACATTTAAGGCTGTAACGCCTTTCGGTTCAAGCCCCAACCCCACACGGAGCGCTAACTCGGCATGAGGACCGCCGCGCATCGAAACCAGCGCCCGCTTCGGCTTGCTCGCTATTTTCCCACGCAGCAACGCCAGATCGCACGGCGGGCGCACAAGCAGATCGTTCGTCGAAACGCGCAACGCCTTAAGATGAGCGTCGAACTCAAGCAGGAGCAGATCGGGCTTTTCAGCGTGCGCCAATTGCGAGAGCTGATTCCACGGTTCATAATCCACAATCACGTTCGACTTAACGATCACATGCGGGTCTTTGTTAAAGATCTGCAGCAAGCGCCGCAAAGCGCGCGCCGAAGCCGCGCCCACGCTCAATGACTGTTCAGGCGGAACGACCACTACGCCGACAAGCGTTATCTCGGCATCGAAATATCGCGCCGAATCAAGCGCGTGGACGCCAGGTCCTTCATGCACTAACGGAATGAGAATTTTTCGAATGGGCTTAAACCCAGATTGATTTTGCATTGCATATCCTTTCGTATTGCAAAGTTCACATTGCGAGCGAGCGCCGTACCCCAAAGTTCACTTTGGGATTGTGTGTTAGGTAGGCAAGGTTCACCTTGCCGTACGAATTAACGGCGCGATATGTTGACGATAGATCGCCTCCCAACGAAAAGAATCTCGCGCGCGCATCACCAGCCGCGCAGGGAGCGCTGTGCGAAAATAATTTGTAATCATTCCCGCAACAATTTCAGGCTTCTCATCGGGTGAAAAGAAGATGGCATCTTCGCCGCCGAGTTTTTTCAGCGGAGGGATGTCCGCGCAGAACGCGGGGAGATGACTGAACGCGGCTTCGAGCAACGGGATTCCGAATCCCTCTTCGCGGCTGGGAAAGAAGAGCGCGTCTGCCACACGGTAAAAATCCGCGATGACCTCATCGGGCAGGAAGCCATCATAAAGTTCCGCGAAAAAGTGTGCTGAACTATCCAAGCCAAGCTGTGTACGCAGACTCGTGAGCATTTCAAAGTATTTGACATTGTTCGCATTGTGCGGACCCAGCGGACCCGTCACAACGAGCGCGGCTTGAGGAAGATCCTTTTTCAATTCAGCGAGGGTACGCAACGCCAGTTCGATATTCTTGCGCGGCGTGATGCGGACAGGTAACAACAAAATCGGCGCGGCGTCCAGCAGGTTCGTTCTCCCAAGCAGGGACTCGGTCAACGCTTCGAGTTTATAAAACTCTGCCACGTTCACGCCGTTGGGGACGACTTGAATCGAAGCGGGTTCGATGTTCATAAGTTCAGAAAGTTCATCACGGCGCAACTCTGAGACGACAACGTGAGTGAGATTGCCCCAATCTGTTTTCAGCAAATTCCATGGATAGCCGTCGTGCAGTTCGGGCAGGTAGCGCGGAGTTGTCCACGCGAGGTCGTGATGCCAGAGAATCAGACGCGGCAGTTTTCGCGGAGCAGTTGTGTGCAGTTGATGAAGCGCGGCGGTGAGCGCGAGGTTCTTGTTCAACGAGCAGACGTTATGCGCGATCAACACATCCACGCCTGTTAGAGCCTCTTGCAGTTCAATCGCCAGTTTGTCGCGTATCACTGCGAATTCTTCGGTCACTTTGCCGCGATCTAACTCTTCTTTGACTTGTAAGATGCGTTCATGGCGCGAGTCAGCGAGCGGCATCATCACGAGTGGAATATGCTCGCTCAAAGAGTCGCCGCGTGCCGCGATCAAACGCACGGAATGTCCGTTATTCGACATCAGCCGCGCGTGGTGGGCAATGACGCTTTCCACGCCGCCGACGATGGGAGGGACGGAGTAATGGAGGAGGGCGATGTTCATTTCCACGCTCCAGGCGGCGTCCCCGCCGCCGAGGACGGCGGCTTGAGCAATAAAACGCAAAGTGAACTTTGCGGTACGAACTCCCTCATACCTGATACCCCAAACAATCCGCCACGATGGACTCTAACCGACGCTCTAAAACGGTGTACGAGAAATATCGTTTGGCGAGTTGGTAATTTGCATCCACCCATTCTTGCGTCTGGTCTGGATTTTTCAAGGCGTAGCGCGTTGCGGTGAGCGTGCTGTCGCTGATGAAGCCGTCGAACCAGATGGTGCGAAAACCTTTCGGCTTGATGTCCACTTCGTAGATGGAATAATTGTTGACCAAGATCAAGCGGCGGTAATACACGGCTTCGAGGAACGCATTGCCAAAGCCTTCAATGGCGGATGGATATGTGACCATATCCGCGTGAGGGTACACGTCGCTGAGCGTGTAAATCTTTTTGCCGTCTTTCGTTGTGCCGCGTGAATCCTGCACTTGATCCGCTTCGAATCGCACGGTCACATCCAGCAGGTCGGCATACTCGCGGACTCGTTTTTCGTATGCCGTGCCTTCATCGTCCGCGGCGTGCGAGATGATGAGTTTGGCGGGCAGGTCGAGGCGGCGCATGAGTTCGATGGCGTGTTCGATTCCTTTGCGTTGGATGACGCGCGTGGGTTGCAGGAAAAAATATTCCCCGTCGCGAATGTCGAAGTCGGCGCGCACAGTTTCACTGTAGGAGTCCGAAGCGGGCGGCGGGGAGTCGAAGTCCATCACGTTGGGGATCACGCGCGCCGCCAATCCATAACGCGAAGCGATCTGTTGCGCTTGAATCGAATTGATGACCACGTGTCGGATCGAGGGCAGAGTCGGCGGGAACGCGGCGGCGAGATAATCGTTGACGCAGTTGACTTGAAAGCGCTGGCGCTCCCAATGAAAATCGTGATGATGCGCGATGGTCGGGTAGCCCGTCTCGGCGATGAACTCGGTGATGGCAAGCCCCAGCGGAAGGTTGAGCGGAATCGTCAGCGCATTTTCAACGATGAGAATTTCGAGATCGAATCGCCGCGCAAATTCATACAAATGATCTTTGAAATAATCCTTGAGTTCGTTCACGCGGCGCGTCATCGCGGGCGGGCGGACGTAGATGGAGAAAAAATCTTTGTGCAAATGCGCCATTTCAGGATGCGCGGCGCGAGCCTCTTTCGTGACCGTCCAACTGCCCGAATAGGCTTGCTGATTCAATTTGTCAATTTCGGGATGACGATAAAACGCTTCAGGCACGACGTGAGATTGATTCGGCTCCCGATCACATTCGCCCGCGAAGTAAAAACACTTGTGCCCGAGTCGCTCCAGCACGGTTGCCCATTTTGCAGTTTCAAGCGAAACGCCGTCGGTGCCTGCGAAACGGGTGGAGATAAAGCCAATGTTGTGGGAGGAGGGTGTCATAGTTGTTTGCCTTTGGGTTGTTTATGTCGTTGGTCGAGCGCAAGCAGTCGAGACCAACATGTTTCTGATGAACTTTTGTCACAAGATTCTCTTTACGGCATGGTGATCTCGATACGTCCTTCGTCTCCGCTACGCTACGCTCAGGACTACTCGACCACCGAGTTGGGTTGTAACCACAAAACTTGATATGGCTCAAGCGTGATGTTTGAAGTTTGAATCTCTTGTCCTGTAAAAAGATCTTTCGCCGATTTGTAATTTGTTGTGAAAGATAGTTTCTTTTCACTGACATTGTGCAAACACAACACACGAGACTTTTTATCGAGCGAGATGCGTTCGATGGCGAAGACGGAGGGATGAAGATTCAAAACTGTCTGCGTCCCATGCGGATGGAACGCGGGTGAACTGCTTCTGGCTTTCAGCAATTGACTGTATCGTTGGAAAACTTTGAAGCGCAGTGAGTTTTCGTCCGCAAGTTGGTTCTGCAATTCATCGAACCGACATTTCTCGCGGTTGATCGTGCGGTTGCGTCCTGTCTGCTTGACTCCATCCGTCCAGCCGCGCGAGCCGAAGAGGCTGTGGAAGTAAATCCCTGGCACGCCGACGAGGGAGAGCATGATGGCTTGAGAGGCGATGAAGCGATTGAGTTGCAGATCGAGCGATTCATTTCCATTCGGGTTTGATAAAGCATCGAAATAATTGATATTCATCTCATAGGGACTTTGCGTCCCGTCTGCGTTGTGTTTGTAGGAGATCAAGCCGCCGTGAGCGAGGGTTTTGTTTACCAACGAGTCAATTTCCTCGTCAGACAAAATACCGCGCGTGGGATTCAATCCGATCCCATCGTGAGAGGCGAGGAAGTTGAAGAAGGTCGTTTGCTTGGATGGCAACATCAATGTCTTTGCCCAATTCGATAACATTTGCGCGTCGCCTGTGTGGAAGGCGTGAAGGGTCAGCGGAGGCAGGGCAAAGTTGTAGACCAGTTGCGCTTCGTTCGTGCCGTCGCCGAAATAGGAGATGTTATCCACGTGCGGGACGTTCGTCTCGGTGATGAGATGCATGTGCGGTGCGGCATTGTTCAACGCGGCGCGTAAAAATTGGACAACGGCGTGAGTCTGCGGGAGGTGGATGCAGGTTGTGCCGATCTCTTTCCATAGATAAGCAATCGCATCGAGGCGGATGAAGTCCGCGCCGCGTTCGGCGTAGAGCAGGAGGATGTCGAGAATTTCGAGCAGAACTTCGGGATTCTTGAAGTTGAGGTCAATCTGGTCGGCGCTGAAGGTCGTCCACACTTTTTTCTCGCCCGATGGAGTTTGAAACGGCGTGAGCAGAGGCAACGCGCGCGGACGCACAACTTTTGAAAGATCAGGCTCGCCTTCGACGGTGATGAAGTAGTCTGTGTAACGCGGATCGTCCTGTAAAAATTTCTGGAACCATTCGCTTTTGGAGGAGATGTGATTGATCACCGCGTCGAACATCAGGCGGAAGTTTTGCATCGCCGAGACATCTTCCCAGTTGCCGAGGGCGGAATCAACCTGGCGATAGTCCACGACCGAGAAGCCGTCGTCCGAGGTCCACGGGTAGAACGGCAGGATGTGAATCCCGCTGACGACATCGGTTAAATATTTGTCGCAAAATTTTTTGAGAGTTCGCAGCGGCTTCGCGTTCGGCTCTTGCACTTGATCGCCGTAGAGGATGAGGAGCGAGTCGCGCTGGCTGAGTCCGCCGTCCCGTGGAGAGAGGCGGGGGCGATGGTCGGAGAGAATCGTCTGCACTCGATCCAGAAGTCGGGAAGCGTGATCTTCTCCATAAAGAAAAGCGAGATGATGCAATAGAATATCTGACATGTTGATTGATTCGATTCATTCCCGCCTGATATGATTTCGTTCTGAAATTTTTATACCACAAGTTTTGCCGCCTGGGTTAAATCTTCCTATGCGGACAATGAACAACTTCTGATACAAAGATCCCAGCGAAAAAAACAGGGACGCGGATTTTTCTTTGAATCGGCGTCCCTGCCTGGTACGGATGGAGTCTATTTCACTAATTCATGGAAGAAATGAACCAGCGCTGTCATGCCTTTTCTCCAGGTAGGCAGGTGAAGTTTTTCGTTGGGTCCATGGAAGTTGTCGTCGTAGAGCGAGAAGCCGGTCAGGACCGAATCGATGCCGAGCGTGTTTTTGAACATCAACACGGCGCCGATGCCGCCGCCCACACGCTGAAAGATCGGCTCGCGGTTGAACGCGGTTTTCAGCGCGGATTTCATCGCTAACACGGGAGGCGATTTGCGATCGGTGACAATGCCGGGTCCGCTCATGCGGAATTGCAGATCCCATGTCACGGTGGGAGGCGCGTGAGTCTCCACATATTTTCTGAACTGTTGATTCACATCTTCGGCGGATTGATCCGGCACGAGCCGAAACGAAAAACGCGCCGAGGCGGTCGCGGGGATGGCAGACTTGGGTTGCCCCGCCGTGAACATCACCACTTCCATTGTGGGGCGCGCGCCGACGCGCTCTGCGGGAAGAAACTCCGGTTCGCCCCACAAAGCGGGCGCGCCGGAATGTTTCAGGAAAAATTCTTCGTCGAAGGGAAGCGCCGCCAATTCGGCGTGTTCTTCCGCGTCGATGACGCGCGCTTTATCGTAGAAGCCGGGCAATGTGACATGCCCATGCTCGTCGTGCAAGCCCGCGATCAACCTGCTCAACACGTGGATCGGATTCTGGATCACGCCGCCATATTCGCCGGAGTGAAGGTCCTGCGCGGGACCGGAAATGGTCAACGCGAAGCCCGCGCCGCCGCGCAACGAATAACAGATCGAGGGCGTGTCCGCGTCGGGCATTCCGCCGGCGTCGGTGTTGAGTGAAAAATCGCTTTTCAATTTTTCACGATGCTGGGTTAAAAATTCATTCAGGTGCGCCGAGCCGATCTCCTCTTCGCCTTCCAGTAAAAACTTGATATTGAGAGGCAGTCCCCCGGTCTTGATGATCGCTTCGACCGCGTTGACCGACGCCAGGGTCTGCCCTTTCATATCGGATGAGCCGCGCGCGTACAGATTCTCGTTCCGAATCTCCGGCTCGAACGGCTGGCTCTTCCAATCTGCCAGCGGTGCGGGCGATTGCACGTCGTAATGTCCGTAGACCAGCACCGTGGGAGCCGACGCGCCGCCGCCCAGCCACTCGCCGTATACGACGGGATGCCCGGCGGTGGGCATGATCTCCACATGGTTCGCGCCCAGCGCGCGGAGTTTATCCGCAAGCCAGCGCGCGGCGCGGTCTATATCCGCTTGATGAGCGGGGTCGTGCGAAATGGACGGGATGCGCAAAAATTCGATGAGTTCGTTTTGAAAGCGTTCCTGATTGTCTGCGAGATAGGTCAATGCGGTGTGCGACATCGGTTTCTCCTGTACGTTCTCGCTTGATATGAAACGTCCCGAAGGTTTTCTTGAAAGAGCCTGCTTGAATCATAAAACCTTCGAGACGGCGCGCGACTGCGGTGAAGAGATCTGTTATGAAGTATAACCCCGTTGAATCAAAATCCCCTCTCCTGGGCGGAGAGGGGATTGCTTGTCTATCTACAAATCATGCGCGGTAACAAACGTTGAGAAACGGTCTCTTAGAATGACCTGATTCCGACTTCTTCATTACGCAACGACCGCTTCCAACACTTCTCCCTGTTGGGCGAACTGACTCATATACAGGTTGTGATAGAAGCCTTGCGCGGCGAGCAGTTCTTCGTGAGCGCCTTGCTCCACGATGTCGCCGTGATCCATCACGAGGATCAAGTCCGCGTTGCGGATGGTGGAGAGGCGGTGCGCGATGACGAAACTGGTGCGGTTCTTCATCAGGTCGTCCATGGCGCGTTGGATGAGGACTTCGGTGCGCGTGTCCACCGAGCTGGTAGCTTCGTCGAGGATGAGGATCTTCGGGTCGGCGAGGAACGCGCGCGCGATGGTGAGCAATTGCATTTGTCCCTGCGAGATGTTGGAGGTCTCTTCGTTCAAGACCATGTTGTAGCCGTCCGGCAGGGTGTGGACGAAATGATCCACGTGCGCCATTTGCGCGGCGGCGATCACTTCCGCATCGGTGGCCTCCGGGCGCCCGTAGCGGATATTTTCCATGATGGGTCCGTTGTACAGCCACGTGTCTTGAAGCACCATGCCGAACATCTTGCGCAGGTCGTGGCGGGTGTAGTCGCGGATGTCGTGCCCGTCCACGAGGATGGAGCCGCTGTTCACGTCGTAGAAGCGCATCAATAATTTGACCATGGTGGTCTTGCCCGCGCCGGTCGGTCCCACGATGGCGACCTTTTTGCCCGGCTTCGCTTCCGCCGAGAAATTGTTGATGATGATCTTATCCGGGCTGTATCCGAAGTGGACGTCTTTGAATTGCACGTGACCGGTCACATTCGCCAACGCGACCGGGCTTTGAGTGTCGGGGGTCTCTTCCTCTTCCGCGAGGAATTCAAAGACGCGCTCCGCCGCCGCGGCGGTCTGTTGCAACACATTCGAGATGTTCGCCAGTTGGGTGATCGGCTGGGTGAACGAGCGGACGTATTGAATGAACGCCTGAATATCGCCGACGGCAATGATCTTCTTGATGACGAGGTAGCCGCCGAGGATGGAGACCGCCACATAGCCGAGGTTGCCGATGAACATCATGATCGGCATCATCATGCCGGAGAGGAACTGCGACTTCCACGCCACGTCGAACAATTTATCGTTTGAAACATCGAACTTCCGAACGCTTTCCTCCTCGCCGTTGAAGGCTTTCATCACGATGTGACCGCCGTACATTTCTTCCACATGACCGTTGACGTTGCCGAGGTAATCCTGCTGGTCTTTGAAATATTTCTGCGATTGGCGCACGATCACGCTGACCACGATCCCCGAAAGCGGGATGACGATCAACGCCGCCAGAGTCATCAGCCAACTGATCGAAAGCATCATGATCAACACGCCGACCACAGTCACGAACGAGGTGATGAGCTGGGTCAGGCTTTGGCTCAACGTCTGGTTGACCGTATCCACGTCGTTGGTGATGCGCGAAAGCACTTCGCCGTGCGTGGTGCGATCGAAATACTTGAGCGGCATGCGGTTCATCTTCTCCGAGATGTCGCGGCGGAAACGGTAGGCGATGTTGGTCGAAACGTCCGCCATGATCCAACCCTGAATATAGGCAAAGAGCGAGGAGATCAGATACAAGCTCAACGCAATCAACGCGATCCGTCCGATGTAGTCGAAATCAATCGAGCCGGTATTGTTCAATTGCGCCATCACGCCTTCGAATAGTTTGGTGGTGGCGTTGCCCAGAATCTTCGGTCCCGCGATATTGGAAGCGGTGGAAGCGATGGCGAAAAGAAAGACGATAATGATCGCTCCGCGATACGCGCTCATATACGCGAGCAACTTGCGCATCGTGCCTTTGAAGTCGCGGGCTTTTGAAACGGGCGCGCCCACCATACCATGCGGGCTGCGGAACATGGGGCGATTCTGTTGAGAGCCTGGTCTATTTTGCATCATACTAATTCCTCTTGAGAGAGTTGCGAGGTCGCGATCTCTCGATACGTTTCACAATTTTCCAGAAGTTCCTTATGCGTTCCTTTGCCCACGATGCGTCCTTCATCCAACACGATGATCTGTTCGGCGTTCTTGATGGTGGAGACGCGCTGGGTGACGATCAGCAAAGCGCTGTCGGCGGAGTAGGTTTTGAACGCGCGTCTCAGAGCCGCGTCGGTCTTGAAATCGAGCGCAGAAAAACTGTCGTCGAGGATATAGATCGGCGGCTTCTTGACCAGCGCGCGGGCGATGGAGAGCCGCTGCTTCTGCCCGCCTGAGACGTTCGCGCCGCCTTGCGAAATTTCCGCGGCGATTCCTTCCGGCTTCGACTCTACAAATTCTTCGGCTTGCGCCGCTTCGATCGCGGCGTGCAGCGTTTGCAGGCTGGCGTTCTGATCGGCATAACGCAGGTTGCTCTCGATGGTCCCGGAGAAGAGCGCGCTTTTTTGTGGAACATAGCCGATCCTCTCGCGCAGGTCATGCTGGGTCACATCGCGGATGTCTGTGCCATCCACCAAAATCGCGCCGCCTGTCACTTCGTGGAAACGCGGCAATAAATTAATAATCGTAGATTTTCCCGAACCGGTCGAACCGATAAAAGCCGTCGTCTCGCCGGGTTTGGCGGTGAAGGAAATGTCATGCAACACATCCGTGTCTGCGCCGGGATAGCGGAAAAAGACATTTCGGAATTCTACTTGCCCTTTGAACGAAGGAGAAAATTTCTTCGGTTCCTTCGGATCGTTAATTGAAATTTCGGTATCCAACACTTCGGCGATACGGTCGGCGGAAACCGAAGCGCGCGGCAAGATGAAGAACAGCATAGACATCATCAGGAAGGCAAACATGATCTGCATTCCGTATTGCATGAAGGCGATCATATCGCCGACTTGAATATTGGCGTCGGCGACTTGTTTCGCGCCGAACCAGATCACGCCGACCATTAAAGCGTTCATCACAAACATCATGACCGGCATCATGATTACCATTAAGCGGTTAATGAATAGACTGACGGCAGTCAAATCTATGTTGGCTTTGTCGAAGCGTTTTTCTTCAAAATCCTGCATATTGAAAGCGCGGATAACCATCATGCCCGAAAGATTCTCGCGCGATACAAGGTTGAGACGATCTACTAATTTTTGGATAATACGGAACTTGGGCAATGCGAACACCATCACAATAGCGATCAGACTGACCAGGATCATCACGCCCACAACGATCAACCAAGTCAGCGGCGAATCTTGCGCGGTTACTTTGACGATCCCGCCAATGCCGATGAGCGGAGCGTAGAAAACCATGCGAATTATCATCATCGCAACCATCTGAATTTGGGTGATGTCGTTGGTAGTGCGCGTGATCAACGAAGCGGTGGAGAACTTCTCAAATTCGGCGCTGGAAAAACGCTCCACTTTTCGGAAGGTGGAACGACGCAGGTCGCGCGCCAGCCCAGCCGCGATGCGCGCTGAAAAATAACCAACCGTAATAGTGCATGCGGCGGAGAGCAAAGTGAGCAGCAACATCCAACCGCCGACGGTCATAACGTAGTTATTTTGCATTCTCGCCGTATCAACGCCTAACGCTTGATACTCAACTTTGACCGCGCCGACAGCAGCCTGCACAACCATGCTTTCGCCCAGCGCTTCAAACTTGGAATTGAACGATTCTTGAATCTGCGCGCGCTGCGCTGCGGGGAGGGTCGCCAGCATATCAAATAAATCTGTGCCGGGCGGCAATTTGCTGAGATCGAATCCGCCCATGGCTTCGCCGATCTGCGCGGCTTTTTCGGGATCGGCGAGGGCTTGTTCAAGCCCTGCCGTCGTCAGCAGCGCTTTGCCGATGATAGGGCTGAGACGTTCCGTCTCCGTTTTATCGATCTTATTGAGAACGTAAATCGGTTCGCTTTCTACGACAGGATATTGTTTGACGTATTCGTCATACTGCACGGACGCGCTATCCACGAGCGTGTAATTCGCAAGAACAGCGTCTTTATCCGCATCGTTCATAAATAGAACTGCGCGGTTCATCGCGAGTTGGCGAATCGCCGCCGGAACCGCGCTTTCCACGCCGCCCTGCTGAATGCCGACATTGACAATACGCGAGAGATATTCCGGCAAAGCCAGGTCAAAATTCGCTTGCGCGAACAGCAACGCAATCGAAATCGCCAGCGCCCAACCATAGGGTTTGATGTATTTTCCTAATTTGTGCATAGTGAAATTATTCCTTGTGACTGAAAGATTGGTATCGTAGAAAACTAAAGAATTAAGCTTTCCATCGCTTTGATCAAGATCGTCAGCGCCTCAGAGATTTTCGCTTGTTCTTCCACGCTCAGCCGCTTGGTCAGATCGTTAATCCAGCGATAGCGCTCCTCGACTCCCTCTACGACAAATTTTTCTCCCGCTTTTGAAAGACGCAACAATTTAGCGCGACGATCGCTTGGATCTTCGATCCGCTCAATATAGCCAGCCTGAACCAGTTTTTCGGTCAATTGACTAGCGGCGGCGGGGGTAATCTCAAATTTTTCAGCGATCTCAGACATGCCGAAAGAGCCGCGATGGCGCAGTTGCATCAGCACGCTAAATTGCGGCAGCGAAAGTCCGCTGGATCGAGCGAAGCGTATCCATCCGCGCATAGAACGGTGCATGGTTGCTTCCATCCACGCGCGCAGAGATTGGTCAATACGAGAAGAGGAATTCATAGTTAAGTTTACTTTCTAGTTAAGTATGCTTAACTATATAATTAAATTAATTTCTTGTCAAGGGTAGAAAACGCTGAAATTTACTGGAAAAGAAAACGGGGTTATCGCCGCCCTATGAAGCGATATATTCCTTCAAATTATGTTCCACCGCGTATGCCGCCGCCTCGGCGCGATTATTCGCATTCAACTTCGAGAGGATGCTCGAAACATAATTTCGCACAGTGCCTTCGCCAAGGTATAACTGTTTAGCGATCTCGCGGTTGGTCCTACCTTCGGAAACGAGCAGTAAAACATGCTTTTCCTGTTGACTCAAATGCGAAAAGGCAGAGGCTTCCTCATTTTTCACCGCGCGCCGCACTTCCTGAAAGACGCGCTGCGTTACCGCTGGGTCGAGGAGCGCTTCGCCGCGCCCGACCGCCTCAAGCGCTTTCACCAAATCGCCGCTGCCGATCTGCTTCAGCACATAACCCGAAGCGCCCGCTCGGATCGCGGAGAATAACATCTCATCTTCCGCGTATGAGGTGAGCATGATGACTTTTACCTTGGGATGTTTAGTCACAATCTGTTCGCAGGCTTCAATTCCAGAGGCGCCCGGCAGGCGAATATCTAACACGACCACATCTGGCTTGAGCAAGTCTGTTTTTTGGATGGCTTCGCGCGCCGATCCCGCTTCGCCCACCACATCGAATTGCGGATGCTTCTCCAACAATGACCTCAACCCGACGCGCACCACTTCGTGATCGTCCACCAACAAAACGCGTTGCTTGGCAGTTCCTTTAGGCATGGGGTGAATTTTACCCTAAGTTAACGAACCGTTTCAACTCGTCAGACAAAGGGGAGTGTCCATCATAGAGGATACAGGAAATCAATGAGCGGCAAATTGTATTGCGGATATTGTTGTTTCATCAATTGTCGTTGGTTGTAACAGTATGCGAAGAGGCGCAGATTCTTGCGTAAAGCATCCAGACGACGAGAAAAACAACGAGACCTACGCGCTAGCCGCTTGAGATAATGACGTAAATCCGCGTTGACGGCTTCGACGGAATAGGTTTCCTTTTTATCCGAGCGCATTTCATAGGGCGCGCCGTAATACAAGTTGTCGTAGCCTGGAAACGCATCGCTATAGTATTGTCGGGCTTGTGGG
>BQMV01000012.1 GCA_022181005.1 Anaerolineaceae bacterium
TTGTATGTTTCTCGTTTTTTTTTTTTCAAGCAGAAGACGGCATACGAGATAAGGCCACGTGACTGGAGTTCAGACGTGTGCTCTTCCGATCTGTCGAAACCGTTCGCAAGACAGCCTGGGAGGACTATCAAAAGCCAATCCTCGAAGAGCGCGAAGAAGTGATGGACATACTAGACGAGATCGCCGGTAATTCGCGCCATGCATCGGATTTGAGCCGCATCAAAGAACAATTAGCCGCCATTCCCGCGCCGTTGCGGCGCGACATCCATAGCGCAGCGCATGAAGCGTTGCGGACCTTGCGCGCTGAGTCAAACCCGACGAAGCAGACTCTCGTTCAATGGAAGAACGCGCGCGAGGCGGAAAATCAGGAGCGTTACGGTTCCCTGCTGTACGACGGGTCGGTTGCCGCAGTGCCCGAAGTGAAGCCAGTCTACTCGGATGCGTCGCCTACGCTGATGGGATTCGAAATCGTCAACGCCGGCTTCGACGCTATTTTGGCGCGTAACCCGCGCGTGATCGCGTTCGGCGAAGACGTCGGTCATTTGGGAGACGTGAACCAGGGATTCAAAGGAATGCAGGAAAAATATGGAGCGTTGCGCGTGACTGATACCGGCATCCGTGAAGCGACGATCCTTGGGCAGGCGATCGGTATGGCAATGCGCGGATTGCGCCCGATCTGTGAAATTCAATACCTCGATTACATTTTATTCGCGTTGCAAACCATGTCCGACGACCTATCCACATTGCATTGGCGCACAGCGGGCGGGCAATCGGCGCCGGTGATCGTGCGCACGCGCGGACATCGGCTGGAAGGCATTTGGCATTCCGGTTCGCCTATGGCAGGCATCATCCATCTTGTGCGCGGCATGAACGTACTGGTTCCGCGCGATATGACGCGCGCAGTCGGTTTTTATAACACGTTGCTGCAAGCCGACGAACCCGCTCTTGTTGTAGAAGTGCTGAACAGTTATCGCTATAAGGAAACGCTGCCCGATAACCTCGGCGAATTCACCGTTCCGCTGGGCGTGCCGGAAGTGATTCGCGAAGGAAGCGACATCACGCTGGTCACCTACGGCGCGTGCTGCCGCTTCACGATGGAAGCGGCTCAGAAGCTATCGGAAGCGGGTATTGAGGCGGAAGTCATTGATGTACAGTCGCTTCTGCCGTTCGATGTGCATGGGCGAATTGTCGAATCACTGAAGAAAACGAATCGCATTGTGTTTATAGACGAGGATGTGCCCGGCGGAACATCCGCGTATATGATGCGAGAAGTAATCGAAAAACAAGGCGGTTATTTCCATTTAGATTCGCCTGCGCGGACGTTATCGGGACAGGCACACCGACCCGCGGCAGGCAGCGACGGCGACTATTGGAGCAAACCGAACGTCGAAACAATCTTCGACGCGGCGTATGAGGTTATGAACGAAGTGGATCCAAACCGATACCCGGCGATCCTTTAATTCGGCGATAAAGGAGAATTCATGGCAACAAAAGTCTTGGTTCCATTGCTCGGCGAGGGCGTTGAAGAAGTAACGGTCATTAAGTGGCTGAAAAAAGAAGGCGATACGATCGCGGAGTTCGAACCGCTGCTCGAAGTGAATACAGATAAGGTGGATACGGAAGTCCCTGCGCCCGCGTCTGGAACGGTGCTGAGGATCGTGGCAGAAGAAGGCGCGCCCGCGAAAGTCGGTTCTTTGTTGGCGATCATTGGCGCGCCGGGCGAAGCGATTGAGGGTGGGCGCGCGCCATCAAGTAAAAAACAAGCGGAAGCGGTCAAGCCGGAAACAGTCGTTCAACCGGCGGCTTCGGTTCAATCGTCGGTCGCCGTCAAAGACCTTGGATTCATTTCGCCTGTCGTCGCCAGAATTGCGGCGGAGCATGGCGTTAATTTACAGCAAATCGCCGGTACTGGCTTGAATGGACGAATTACAAAGAACGACGTGCTGGCATACGTCGAGAGCGGAGGACCAAAAACGGCAGAACGGGCGCCTCAAGCGCCAGCGTTCCAAGCGCCAAGCCTTGCGCCAGTTGGGGAAGATCAACTCATCAAGCATTCCACGATGCGTCGAGCCATCGCGGAACATATGGTCATGTCGAAGCGCACTTCACCGCATGTGCTGAGCGTGATGGAAGCGGACATGAAAAATATTGTGCAACATCGCTCTGCAAACAAGGAAGCCTTTGCGCGCGATGGAGTCAACCTGACGTTTACCGCCTATTTTATGATGGCGTTGGTTGCAGGCTTGAAAAGTTACCCGCTCGTCAATTCGTCTTGGACGGACGAAGGCGTGCTGGTTCATAGAGCAGTTAACTTGGGCATGGCGACGTCGCTCGGCGAGGAAGGGTTAATCGTTCCAGTCATCAAAAACGCGGATAATCTATCTTTGCTGGCGATGGCGCGCACGATTAACGATTTGGCGATGCGCGCACGCGCTAAAAAACTTCAACCCGACGAGGTTAAAGGCGGCACGTTCACACTGACCAATCATGGCATTGGCGGATCGTTGTTTGCCTCTCCGGTGATCAATCAGCCGCAATGCGGCATTTTGGGAACGGGCGCGATGCAGAAACGCGTCGTGGTTGTTGACGATGCGATCGCGATCCGCCCAATGGTGTATTTATCGTTTGTGTTCGATCATCGGATTCTCGACGGCGCGTCAGCGGATAGCTTTTTGACGAAGGTGAAGCAAACGCTGGAGGATTGGAAATAACGTCCGGCGCGTTCGTCTAAGGTTTAAGAGGACCTGCCGCATATCGTCCCGAAACAGGCGCGCTCCGTCTGCCTCGGGGCGATACGCTTTTAATCGTGATGAGCTCCATCCTCATGCGCGTGCCCGTGTTCCAGCTCTTCTGCGGTAGGCTCGCGCAACGCGACAACTTTTACATAAAAATGCAATTCAGCGCCAGCCAGCGGATGATTGAAATTGAGCGTAATGAGTTCATCGTCCATACTTTCGATGCGGGCGAGCCGCGAGTTATCTTCATTGTCGCTTACATTAAGTTCTTCGCCGATCTCAAGGGGGATATGTTCGGGAAATTCCGAACGCGGGATTTGCATAAAGGCTTCCTCATCGAATTCGCCATATCCGTCTTCGGGCTGCACGACCACATTTTTGCTGTCGCCGACCTTCATGCCGATGAGTTCCGCTTCCAAGCCGGGCACGATGTTGTCATAGCCTGCAAGAAACCATAAGGGACCTTCTCCGACAGAACTATCTAATAATTTTCCATCCACTTTCAGCGCGTATTCGATAGAGACGACCGCATTCGCTTGCACAGATTCAATGCTCATGATTCTGTCCTTTCTCGTTTGAATTGGCGTCGGCGCACATATTGAAGAGCGAGCGCAATTTATCCAACTAAGGGGAGGGCATACGCAAGCGGATAATTCTGGAGCGCCAAAACCATTTGAATATGTTAATTGTATCAGCGGAAGAGAAATAGGTCGCGGGGAAGTTTCTCAGCGCTCTTGCTTCTTGCGCGCTTCTTCCTTTACAATCTTCCTATGCATTTCGATATTTGTCTTCCATGGTACTGGGAATACGATCTGGATTTTGTGCGTTATGTTGAAGACGCCTGCCGCGCACAAGGTTTAACCTTTTGGCAAATTACGCCCGACACCTTACTGGAATCCGTCACCGCGTTGTATCAAGGCGAGCGCTCATTTAGCGTTTTGTTAGATCGTTCGCAGGGCGACGATCGTTTTCTTCCCATCAATAATTGGGCGTGGGAATACAACAAACGCCGCATTAATCCGCCTGAGCTTTCCGCATGGTCTGAAGATAAAGCCACTATGCACCTTGAACTTATCAGCGCGGGTCTGCATACGCCGCACACTATCATCTTGCCGCCCTTCCTTGAGCAACCCGCCATTCCCCAACTTGACCTTTCGGCGCTGGGAAGTCATTTCGTGATTAAGCCTTCTCACGGCGGGGGCAGCGAAGGCGTTGTGCTTGGCGCATCTTCGCTTGATCAGATTTTGCGCGCGCGTTTGGAATTCCCTGAACAAAAGTATCTTATACAGTCAACGATTACGCCGCGCACCATTCATGGGCGCCCTGCCTGGTTTCGAGTGTTCTACGCGGCTGGAAAAACATACCCGTGCTGGTGGCATCCGTTGACGCATGTCTTCGCAACGGTTGCGCCATCAGAGGAGTACAAATATGAACTTGCCCCGCTGCATAAAATGACTCAACGCATCGCTTCAATCTGTCGTTTAGATTGGTTTACTACGGAAATCGCGCTTACCTTGGAGGCGTTTATCGCCGTAGATTACGTCAATGATCAGATTGATACGCGCATCCAATCGAAAGCGGTGGACGGCGCGCCGGATGAAGTGATAAGAAGCGTTGCAGAACAGTTAGTTGGGTTGGCGAAAGACAGCTTGTAGCGAAAAATTCTCTATGGCGCAGGTCGTAACGCCGGCTGCAGGCTGCTGCGCGGCAATAAAAAGCCGTCGGGGAGCTCGATGGGCGTAAGCGGAGCGCCGGCTTCAAGGTCTGCAAGAGGCGCGTAGTACAGAGCCGAGTTGCCGCTGTCAAATTTTTGAAAGGCAAATAAGACGTATTTGCCATCGGGGCTAAAGCGCGCGTCGCGGTAACAACATGCGCCTTCAATGGGGTTAAGGAGCGTTTTTCGGTGAGTTGCGCTGTCGTATAAATAGAGATCGCCATAACCATTATTGCGAACGTCGTCGTTTAACAGAAATAACGCCTCGCCATTCCAGTCGAAACTTGCGATCCGTTTTGCGCTTTCTTTGTTGGCGAAGGCGAAGTTCAAGCCGGGAATTTTATCGAGGCGGGTGAGTCCGATATTTGCGCAATTAGAAAGGACAATGTTAAGCAACACCACTTGATCGGAAGTGATTAATTCGGTGTCAATAATACGCGCGGCAAGACGCTTCATATCGTTGGACCAAAGCGCTTCGCGGAATGGGAAGGTAGAGTAGAAGCAGTTATCTTTTCTCGCCGTCAGGTTGAAGCGCGTGTCCATTTTCTTCAGCGCATCTATATCAAATGGGAGAATATTAAGCGTGCGTTGAACGCTGATCGCAACATAGGCTCCGTCTGGCGAGACGCGAAACCCTTCCAGCGTTTCGCCAAGGTTGAAGCAGACGATTTGCTCAACGCGTTTCGTGTCGCCGTACACCATGAAAGCGCAATTGCGCGATAGGTAGACCAGCCGATTGCCAGAAATCCATTGCAGGTTTGTTTTGGCTGAATTTTCCGTTCGCACTTGTATCAATTCGCTTCCATCTACATTCATAAAGTACAGCTCATTTCCTGAGAGGAAGGCAATCTGATCCGCTCCGCCGGGCGCGAGCGGTATGCTTGGGATAATTTTTGTCGCGGTAGGCATGATTGTCGGCGTTGGAACTGGTATGTCAGTGGGGGGAATAGTTGCAGGGCTAACGATGAAGATTTCGGTCGGCGTTGAAGCGGGAGCGGCGAAAGGCAATCGTTCGCGCATAGCGAGAGTCCCGAATACCAGCATCGAAAGCGCGATGCCGACGCCGATCCACAACGCTTTTGGAATCGCAGTTCGCGCGCGCGACAAGGTTGAAGGCGGAACTAACTGTTCATCGCCAAATGCTGCGCGGCTTAATGCGCGCGCAAGGTCAAGCGCGTCGCGATAACGTTGTTCCTTGTCTTTCGCCATCGCAGTTTTGACGATAGTGTCTACTTCGGAGGGCAGGTCTGGTCTTAATTTTAAAATATCAGGAACGGGTTCGTTAAGATGACGGAGCGTAACGCCGATTACCGTCGAGCCGTCGTAGGGACGTTCGCCGGTTAACATTTCATACAAAATCGCGCCAAGACCGTAGATATCGGTGCGACGATCTACTCGCTCGCCGCGCGCCTGTTCGGGGCTGATGTAAGCGGGCGTGCCTATAATCTCGTTGCCTGTGATGGAAACCGCCGACTCGGTCAATTTAGCGATTCCGAAATCGGACAGATAAGGGTTGTTGTCGCTGTCGAAAAGGACATTATCGGGTTTGATGTCGCGATGAACGATGTTGCGCGCATGGGCGTAATCGAGCGCGGAGGCGAGCTTTCCGATGATTGACGCGGCTTCCTGAAGCGAGAGTTTCCCCTTTTTGATCTTATCCGAAAGCGTGCCTCCAGGCATGTAGCGCATCACAAAAAAAGGCTGGCTTTCTTCTTCGCCTACGTCGTAGACTGGCACGATCGCCGGATGCTCGAGCGACGCGATTAATTTTAATTCACGTTTAAAGCGAGAGCGGTTGAGCAGGTTGTTCTGCAACTCACGCGGCAACATCTTAATCGCCACTTCGCGATTCGAACTTGGGTCTTGAGCGCGATACGTTGCCGCCATTCCGCCCTGCCCAAACGCCGATTTAATCTTATACCTGCCGATTTTGTCAGGAAACATACCCTCTCAAGTATATCAAAAGTAGAAGCGCACGCAAACGACGGGAGAATGCCCTCTCCCGGCGAATTTCTCCGCTATTTTATTTGGCGGATTACGGGTCTTGCATTTCCGCTGCGCGGAGGGTGTTGCGCATGAGCATAGCGATTGTCATCGGTCCTACCCCGCCCGGCACTGGCGTGATGAATCCTGCGGCTTCCTTTGCTTCCTCAAAATTGACGTCGCCCACAAGACGGTAGCCGCTTTTTCTCGTCGCATCCGGTTTGGAATTAATGCCTACGTCAATGATCGCTGCGCCGGGTTTTATCCAATCGCCGCGCACGAATTCCGCTTTGCCGATGGCGGCGATGAGAATATCTGCGCCGCGCACAACGTCCGGTAAATCTTTTGTGCGCGAATGGCACACGGTGACGGTGGCGTTTTTGCCGATGAGCAACAGCGCCGCCGGCATGCCTACAATATTTGAACGACCCAGCACAACCGCGTTAGCGCCCTCAATTTGCACATCCGCTTGTTCGAGAAGGTAGATACACCCTGCCGGCGTACAAGGGATGAATAACGGCGCGCGTCCTTTTTGCGCCAGCCGGCCGATATTAAGCGGCGAGAATCCATCCACGTCTTTATTCGCGCTGATCAGTTGTAGAACGCGCTCTTCGTTTATGTGAGACGGCAGCGGCAGTTGCGTCAAAATCCCATGAACGGCTGGGTCGTCATCCAGCGCTTGGACGACCTTTTCCAACTCCTCCTGCGAAATATCGCCGGGCAAGTTCCGGCTTATCGAGCCCATGCCTAATTCGGCGCAGGCTTTTTGTTTGGATGAAACATACGTCGCTGAATCCATGCGATCGCCTACCAATACAGTGGCGAGCGTCGGCTTCGTTTTCCCGGCGGCAAGACGTTCCGTTACCGCCGCGGCGACTTGGACGCGCAATTGTTGCGCAATCGCTTTTCCATCAATCAGTTGGGCTGTCATGGCGTTCCTCCTAAAGTTGACGTCGCTCTTATTGTACAGCCTGTTCCTCGATCCCCCTAGTGACGCTTATCATCTCTATAAGATGACGCTTTGCAATGCGTCGCCAGATCCGGTAATGCGAATTTCATCCACCTCGTTCCAGCGCGGCGACTCGGCAAACGCTTGCACGCGCAGGTAATTTCCGGTAAACCCTTCCATGCGCCAGCCGCGTTCGCTCATCGCCGAGGTCGATTCCCATAACGCGGACGCTTTCCGCCCGATAAATTTCTGACGATACGCTTTTGCCGACTCGTCCAGAACGGCACGCAAGATGTGATTCCGTTCCTTTCGGGCTTCAAGCGGAATCTGATTCTTCATCTTTGCCGCCCCGGTGCCCGGGCGCGACGAGTAGGTGAAGACGTGTCCGCCGGCGAAGTCTATCTCTTTGACGAAGTCAAGCGTTTGCGCGAACTCCTCTTCAGTTTCGCCGGGAAAGCCGGCAATAACGTCGGTTGTGATCGCAACGCCGGGAATCGCCGCGCGCGCGGCGGCGATCAACTCACGGAATGGCGCGACGCGGGTATGACGGCGCATTCGCTTGAGTGTCGCGTCATTCCCCGCTTGGAGCGGCAGGTGGAGGTGCGGCATTAGACGGGCGTCTTCCCAGAGCGCGAAGAATTCGGCGTTTAAGTCCCAAGGTTCAAGCGAAGAAAGCCGCAGGCGCGGCGCATCCGTTTCGCGCAAAATCGCTTCGATAAGTTGAGTCAAATGTAGATTAAGCTCGTACCCCCACGAGCCGAGATGCACGCCTGTTAGGACGATCTCTTTCGCGCCGCCGTCGAGCGCGAACTGAATGTCTTGAACAACATCGGCAATTCTGCGACTGCGCGCTTCGCCGCGCGCGACGGTAGTGATGCAAAATGTGCATTGATTGTTGCAGCCGTCTTGCGCTTTAATGAAGGCGCGCGTGCGGCGATGTAGGCCAGGCAACGGCCGACGCGCAAGCGGTTCCAGATCAAACGTTTCTTGCGGAAGTTCGAGGATGTCGGCGACAAGATGGTCTTTGCGGTCGTTCGCGACGACGCGTTTCACGCTGGGCAGTTGTAGCGCGCGTTCGGGTTGAAGCGTCGTCCAGCAGCCGGTAGCAACGATGTCTTCTACGCCCGCGCGAGAGATGCGACGGATGCGATTGCGCGAGACAGAGACGGCGTCGCTGGTTACTGCGCACGTGTTGACGACCGCCATGTCGGCGAGTTCGGCGGAAGCGACGATCTCATGTCCGGCGGCGCGAAATCCACGCGCCATATTTTCAATCTCGCTTTGATTGAGGCGGCAACCAATGGTGTCGAGGAAAATTTTCATGGTTGCAGCGCTATAAAATTATCGAACAATAAATCGGCGCTGGGTTGGGCGAACGAACCCGCCAGTACGCCTACATCGCCGCTGGCAAGGTCGGCGTCTTTAGCGCCGGCGATGAGATTGTAGTTAATATAGAACGCGAGCGAATCGCCGATGCAATCGGCGCGCAAATGATTGACGGAATCAGCCTGAATCAATTCAGAGGCTTGCATTTCATTCTGCCCTAACAGCGTCGTTTGTCCGGCGATAAACTTCCCGATAGCGTAGTATCCGTCGTTTGAGATCATGAAGAAGTAGTAATCGCCTTTTTGATAGCGGCAGATGATGGCGGCGCGATTTTCCATTGGACCTCCCAAACGCGCGACGTCTACTTCGATGCGTGCGTCGTGAAAATCTTTTTGCGGCGTAGACCAGAAATTCATCTGCGGCTGGCGAACCAGCATGCGGTATCCGCCTTGATCGTAATCCATAACGCCGATCTCGTTGGCGAGCCGACGCCAGCCGCTTTCGTTGTTTTCAAATTCATCCTGAAAGAGAACCGTCCCCGAAGGCGGCAAAGGCGTTGAAGCGGCAGAAACAGGAACGCATGCGGCAAGCAGGAAAACAATCATACCGAGAGTATACGAAGACTTCATGCGGTGAATTTTATCATGCTGGGTCAAGGAAGCCTTTGACGTAGAACTGCGTCGGCGTCCGGGTTTCCGAGATCGCGCGCGTGAATTAAGCTTTCGAACGCGCGTGGGCGGTCGCCGATTTGAAGATAAGTCAGACCGAGATGAAAGCGAACGGACGCATTCAACGGGTCAATCTTCAACGCGTCTAAGAGCGCCTGTTTCGATTCAGGGTAACGCCCGGCGAGATACAGCAGCCATCCTAACGTATCAAGGGTATCCGCATCGCGTACGATGACCACGGCGCGCTGCGCGGCGGGGACGCCCATATCGTCCAATCGAATGCCTTGCCGCCCGCAAAATTCTGCGAGCGCGCGCCAATAGTCGGCGCTTTCTGGCGCAAGCGCAACTGCGTATTCGAACGCGTCTAATGCACGGATTAGGTCGCCGCTCAGCGCATAGGCGTTGCCCAACGAAATGAAACGCGCGGGGTCATCCGGCGCAAGTTGCGCGGAAGATTCAAATTCGCTCGTTGCGCGGCGCTGATCGCCGATCCGTTGGAAGTACATGCCGCGTAAACTGCGCACAATGGACGAATTCGGATTCAATTCTAATGCGCGATTTAATTCCACGTCTCCGGCGCGCCCTGTGCGCTGATTTGCCTCTCCCAGCCAAGCCCACGCCTCAGCGTTTGCCTCGTCTGCACGGATAGCGGATTGGAACGCAGCGCGCGCCAAACTCCATTCGTTTACTGAGCCGAGCCCCGCTCCAATGACGACGAATTTCTGCGAAGGCGAATCCGCTGAGGCAGCTTTGCTCAAGACGGAATGAAGCGTTTGGACCGGCAAGACAAATTGAGGGTCGAGGTTGGAAGCGGCGAGCAGTTCGGACGTTGCGTGTTCAGGATCAGTGAGCGCCAATAACAGTCCAAGGCGATAATGCACCGGAGCATCTTGCGGGCGCTGGACGGCTTGCATTTGCAGATAGCGCGCGGCGCTATCGAACTCTTCCTGCAATAACGCTGCGCCCGCCATCCGCGAATACAATTCGTTTGAGATTTGCCCTGCGGCAAGAGCCTGACTCCAAATTTCGCGCGCGCGCGCTGTATCGCCGTTTAGGTAGTTAACGTCGCCCCACTCCGTCCAGCCTTCGGCGGAAAGCGCGCTTTTGTTGGATGCAGCGAAATACATCGCGTCGGCGAAGGCGTATTCTTCCGCGTGATAGTAGGCTCGTCCAGCTAGTTCGTACAGATCGGCGCGCCACGGCAAAAGTCGCGCCGACTTGGCGTAGCGACTCGCCTTATCGGCGTACGTCGCCGCCGCTTCGGCTTGACGGATTTGCGAGTATCCACTCCAGACGATTGGCATGGAAACCGCCAGAAGAAGCAGTACAAAGATAAACGCCGATCTTGCGGCAGTGCGTCGCATAGAATGATTATAGCCGTAAGGCGAGCGCGCGTTGAGAAAAGCATCTAGATTTACGAACTATATCATTTTTCGTTTCGGCGCTCTCCGTTTATAATTTCACCGCAATGGATTCTAAAACCCTGCAAGTCCTTGAATATCACAAAGTCCGCGAACGGCTCAAAGCCTTTTGCGATTTTTCCGCTTCGATGGAACTCGCGCTCGCCCTCGAACCGACCGATTCGTTCGACCTTGCGATTGCCCGCCTCGCCGAGACGACTGAGGCGCGTCTGTTATTTTCGACGAACGACAGTATCGGCATCGGCGGCGCGCATGACATCCGCCCAGCCGTCCACCTCGCCGCGCGCGGCGGCGTGCTCGACCCCCAACAACTGCTGGATATAAAATCCACGCTGATTTCGTGCCGCGAGTTGAAGAAATCGCTCGAGCGCAAAACGGATGAGTACCCGCGTCTCTCCCACATTGCGGTTGGTTTGCCCGACCCCCACGGAATCGTGGACTCGATCACGCGCATCCTCTCGGATCGCGGCGAAGTGCTGGACTCCGCCTCGCCAAAGTTAGCCGACCTGCGCCGTGAAATAAAAATCGCGCACGGGCGGTTGATGTCGCGCCTGCAAAAATATCTCACCGAGTCTGCGAACAAACTGCAAGAGCCGATCATCACCCAGCGCGATGGGCGTTATGTGATTCCGTTGCGTGCCGAGTTCAAAGGGAGCATCAAAGCCGTCGTCCACGATCAATCCTCCAGCGGCGCGACATTGTTCGTGGAACCGCTTCCTGTTGTGGAGCTCAACAACGAACTGCGCGAACTCGAATTGAAAGCCCGCGACGAAGAACGAAGAATCCTTGCCGAAGTTTCCGCGCAAGTCGGCGAACACGCGGAGGAGTTCAAATACGGCGTTGAAAATCTTGCGATGCTCGATTTGATTTTCGCAAAAGCAAAGTATGCGGAGGAGTTGAAGGCGAGTGAACCGATATTACATGAGATGAAAGAGGAAAGAGGAAAGAAAGTAGAAAGTGGAAAGCCGAAACAAGTAAACAGTGATCAGTCAACAGTGAGTGATGAGCAATCGTCAATCGTAAATCGTAAACTTGTGCTGAGCACAGTCGAAGCATCAAAAATCGACATCACTCACGCTCGCCATCCTCTCCTCGATCCTCAAACCGTCGTGCCGATTGACATCAACCCGAAAGAAGGGACGCGCGCAATCATCATCACGGGACCGAACACGGGCGGCAAAACGGTTTCGCTCAAAACGGTCGGCTTGCTCGCCCTCATGGCGCAAAGCGGATTGCACATCCCCGCGCAGAGCGGCTCGGAGATTCCATTTTTTCACAGCGTCTTCGCCGACATCGGCGACGAGCAATCCATCGAACAATCGCTCAGCACGTTCAGCGGTCACATCACGAACATCATCCGCATCCTCAAACACATTGACCATCGCTCGCTCGTCATCTTCGACGAACTCGGCGCGGGGACCGATCCGCAAGAGGGAGCGGCATTGGCGCGCGCGATCCTGAGTCACCTGCTCGAAAGCGGATGCACGACTCTCGTCGCGACGCATTATCCCGAACTCAAAACATTCGCGCACTCCACCGAAGGCGTCGTCAACGCGTCGTTGGAATTCGACATCAAGACTCTGCGCCCGACATATCACCTCACGCTGGGACTCCCTGGACGTTCCAACGCGCTCCTCATCGCCCAGCGACTCGGTCTCTCCCAGCCGATCATTGACTCGGCTAAGGGGGAGATTCACCCCGACGACCTCCGCGCCGACAAACTGCTCGACGACATCCGCAAGGAACGCAACCGCACCTCGCGCGAACGTCAGAAGTTGGAGAAGGCGCGAGATAGGCTCGAAACGCAAACGAAAGCGCTCGAACAGCGACTCGAAAAAATCGAAGACGAGCGACGCGAAGTCCTTGCCAAAACCCGCGCCGAAGGTGAACTTGAAGTGGCGGTGTTGAGGAGCAACATTGATTCGCTGAAGTCACAACTCAAAAAAGCAAAACAACCTCTTGAAGCGATCAAGTCTATTGAAGAGAAGATCGAAAAAGTTGAGACAAAGATCGTCGCACCTGTCGAAAGAAAACCCGACCAATCTCCAATCTCTAATCTCCAGTCTCTGAAGTTGGGCGAACGAGTCACTGTCAGCACGTTGAATGCCGAAGGTGTGGTGACAGCCCTCGGTGAGTCCGACGCGGAGGTGCAGATCGGGAGTCTGCGCGTGAGGGCGAGGATGGCTGAGTTGGTGAGGAAGTCCAGTGAGGTAGTGATCAGTGAGCAGTTATCAGTTCCAAGTTTCAAGTCTCAAGTTTCAAGCGATGTCCTGAGCTCGTCGAAGGGTGCCAAGTCTCCAGGATTGGAGTTGAATCTGCGCGGCAAGTTGGTGGATGAGGGACTCGATGAGTTGGAAAAATATTTGGAGCGCGCATATTCGGCGGGATTGTTGTTCGTGCGGATCGTGCATGGCAAAGGGACAGGCAAGCTGCGCGACGCGGTGCGCAATGCGTTGAAGGGCAGTGAATACGTCGCATCGTTCGAGGAGCCGAAGGACAACGAAGGCGGAGCGGGCGTGACGATTGCGAAGATGGCGAAGTAATGGAAGAGGATTAGAGAATTAGAAGTTGAAAGAAGTCGTTGATGTCTCTCGATGATGCGATCAAACAAATGACCGCTGCAATCAAAGCGGCTTGCGCGAACGCCGAAGTAAAGATGGCGAAGATGTCGGATGAAGAAGCGCGGCTTTCGGTGTATGCGCCCGCAAGCGACATGCAGAAGATCAAAGATGCGACCTTTCAACTCGCCATTGAATTACTCAACAAAGAGGGGATGGATATTCAAGTGTTCGTCTACGACAAAGACGCGCCGCCTCTCAAAGGATAAAGAGACAGTTATGAAGAATAAAGACTCTTGCCGATGGCGAGAGTCTTTTCATGCTACACTTGCGAACTATGACTTACCAAGGACTCATCCACAAGTACGGACATCTGCTCGACCTCCCGCTTCACACGCGGACGGTCAGCCTGCTCGAGGGGCGGACGCCTTTGATCCCCGCCCGCAATTTGTCGCGCCATCTCGGCGGCGGGTTTGAGCTGTTCATCAAATATGAGGGACTCAACCCGACGGGTTCGTTCAAAGATCGCGGCATGACGGCGGCGGTGAGCGAAGCGCTGGGGCGAGGCGCAACGACGGTGATCTGCGCTTCGACGGGCAACACTGCCGCGTCTGCCGCGGCATACGCGGCGCGGGCTGGGATGAAATCTATCGTGTTGATCCCGCAGGGCAAGGTGGCGGCGGGGAAACTTGCGGGCGCGATCGCGTACGGCGCGCAAGTGATTCAAATTGACGGCTCGTTCGACGACGCGTTGACGATGGTGGTTGAGATCACAAATAAACATCCGATCTGTTTGGTGAATTCGATCAATCCGTATCGCATCGAGGGACAAAAAACTGCCGCGTTTGAAATTGTTGATGAGTTGGGCTCCGCGCCTGATTGGTTGTGTTTGCCTGTGGGCAATGCGGGAAACATCACGTCGTATTGGGCGGGGTTCAAGCAGTATAACGAAGTTAAATCAACGGATGTTCCAAAATTATTGGGTGTTCAAGCCGAAGGCGCGGCTCCGTTGGTGTTGGGACATGCGGTTGATAACCCTGAAACGGTTGCGACGGCGATACGCATCGGAAAGCCTGCGCGCGGCGAACAGGCATTGCAAGCCGCGGAAGAGTCGCAGGGGCGAATCATCGCGGTGAGCGACGATCAAATTTTAGAGATGCAAAAGTTGCTGGCAAAACTCGAAGGGATTTGGGTCGAGCCTGCGTCGGCGACGGGGTTGGCGGGGTTGGCGGAAGAGGTTGCAAGTGGAAGGTTGAAGGTTGAAGGTAAGAGAGTCGTTGCAGTTTGCACGGGGCATGGATTGAAAGACTCCGAGATCATCACGAGGGATATGCAGAAGCCGTCCATTGTGCCGCCGAGGTTGGAGGCGTTGGAAGAGGTTATTCTGGGGAATTAACCGCTAAGCGCGCGAAGACCGCAAAGAAATTCTTGTTAAAACCTTCGCGCCCTTAGCGTGCTTCGCGGTTCAAAAGTTCTTATGAAATTCACCATCAAAGCCCCCGCTACATCTGCTAATTTGGGACCAGGGTTCGATACCCTCGGTCTGGCGTTGGATTTGTGGAACGAGACGACGATCACGCCTGCGAAAGAATTTTCGGCTCAAGTCAGCGGCGAAGGCGCGGGGAGACTCGCTTCGGGCAAAAATAATCTTATTGTCCGCGCGGCGCAGAGGGTTGCGGAACGCGTGGGGAAGTCGTTGCCGCCGTTCCATGCGGAGTGTGTGAATCGAATCCCGTTGTCGTCGGGGATGGGGTCGTCGTCTGCGGCGATATTGACGGGGTTGCTGGCGGGGAACGTGTTGCTGGAGAATCCATTTTCGCGGGAGGAGGTTTTGAATCTCGCGTGTGAGATGGAGGGACATCCTGATAATGTGGCGCCTGCGATGATGGGAGGGTTGGTCGTTTCGGCGATGGAGAATGGAAAAGTTATCGCGCGTCAAATTTCCGTTGGGATGAATGTGCATGTCACAATCGTGTTGCCCAATTTCTACCTCCCCACCAAACAGGCGCGTGCCGCGTTGCCGAAAAAAGTATCGATGAGGAATGCGATTCACAATATCAGCCGAACTGCATTGGTAATTGAAGCGTTTAGAAATGGGGATTTGGATTTACTCGGCAAAGTGATGAGCGACAAACTGCATCAGCCGTATCGGTTGAAGTTGATCTCTGGCGCGGCGTCCGCGATGGAGGCGGCGAAAGAGGCTGGGGCAAGCGCGGTCGCGCTGTCGGGAGCGGGTCCCAGCGTGATCGCGTTCTCCATGGGCGAGGCAGGCATAGGGGAGTCGATGAAGCGTGCGTACGAGGCGGCGGGAGTCGAGGCGCGGATATTTCGTCTAGGGGTGGCGAGTCGAGGGGCGGAGTTGGAGAAGAGAGAGTAGAGAGAGGGGATCGGGGGTCGGAGACGGGGGGCGAATGGAGAGAAATAGGGGGTTGCGGCGGGGGGTGAGGGGGGATTGCACCTTGTTGCGAGTTTCACGATGAGAGGGTGGGGGTGCCGGGCGATGCAGGCGG
>BQMV01000013.1 GCA_022181005.1 Anaerolineaceae bacterium
CCGAGCTAGTCTGAGACGATACGACAAGCAGACTAGTTGACCAGCTGACTAGCAGGCTAATTTTGTAAATTTTCAAACACCGCCGCCGCGCCCATGCCGCCGCAGATGCACATGGTCACCATGCCATACTTGGATTTGCGGCGAGCCATTTCGTAGATGAGTTGCGTGGTGAGCTTCGAGCCTGTGCATCCCAGCGGATGTCCCAACGCGATCGCGCCGCCGTTGACGTTGACCTTGCTCTCATCAATCTCCAGCGTGCGGATCACTGCCAGCGACTGCGCGGCGAAGGCTTCGTTTAATTCTATCAGGTCAATGTCGTTGAGCGTCAGCCCTGCGAGTTTCAACGCTTTCGGTATCGCCACGATGGGACCGATGCCCATCAACTCAGGCGGGACGCCTCCCACGGCGAACGAAACGAATCGCACCAGCGGCTTGAGTCCAAGAGCGTTTGCCTTCTCGGCGGACATGACCATCACCGCCGCCGCGCCATCAGACATTTGCGATGAGTTACCCGCAGTGACGACTCCGCCTTCTTTGAACGCTGGTTTTAACTTGGACAACGCTTCGATACTCGTATCCGCGCGCGGACCTTCATCGCGCTTCACGGTGAAATTCTTCTTGACGGGTTTTTCATTCCCATCGAGTTCTGTGACTTCAACATCTATCGGAACGAGTTCGGGATCGAACAATCCCGAGTTGACCGCCTTCGCCGCCTTCTGATGACTTCTCAACGAGAACGCATCTTGATCTTCGCGGTTGACGTTATATTTGATCGAGACATTCTCAGCAGTGAGTCCCATGTTGGTGTAATACTGCGGCAGGTCTTGCGCAAAGTGCGGATTCGGCGAGAACTTGAATCCCGCCATCGGCACCATCGTCATAGACTCGGCTCCGCCCGCGATGCCGACTTCGATCTGTCCTGATTGAATTGCATACGCCACATGCGCAATGGACTGCACGCCCGATGAACAATAACGATTGATCGTCTCGGCGGGAACCGAATCAGGCAAGCCCGCGCGGAGGGCGATCATGCGCGCCATGTTGAGTCCCTGCTCGCCTTCGGGGAAGGCACAGCCGATGACCACGTCTTCGATCTGGGACGGATCAAGATTCGGCGTCCGCTTGAGCAAGGCTTGGATGGTCGCGGCAGACATCTCGTCGGTGCGAACCGTGGCAAGTCCTCCACGTTTTGCTTTGCCGACGGGAGTCCGAACGGCGGAAACTATAACTGCATCTTTCATGTTTACTCCTTCGTAGAAAGTGGAAAGTAGAAACTGTCTATCACTTTCTACTTTCTAGTTTCTAAGCGGCTTTCCAGTTTGCAAAATACTCCACATGCGCGCTTGCGTTTTCTCTTCGCCAAACAGCGACAAAATCGCCTCGCGCTCGAGGTCGAGGATGTATTGCTCGCTCACCCATTGACCGCGCGTAAGTTCGCCGCCACACATGACGTAGGCGAGTTTACCCGCCACATGATGGTCGTATTCCGTAATGTAATGGCCTTCTTTAAACATCCACGCACCGATACGGAGAGCGGCAAGCGCATCGCGCCCTGCCGCATAGATCAGTTCAGGCGCGGGCGCTTTATAGCCCGCTGCGACCATGTGCAGAACTTCGCGCTTCGCTTCAGCGAGCAAACGACTGCGATTTATAACCACACGATCCTGCTGACTCAAAATGTTCATGCTGCGCGCTTCTTCCGCGCTTGTAGCGACTTGCGCCTGCCCTACTTGCAGAAAAATTTTTTGCAATGCGGTGAGCGGATCGGCGTTCTCAATCCGCATCATCGGGTTGACGATGCGGCGCAACATCTCCTTTGTGCCAGCGCCCGCAGGGATCAATCCCACGCCCAACTCAACAAGCCCAATGTAAGTTTCCGCCGCGGCAACAACGCGTGAAGCGTGCATGGTGATTTCGCATCCGCCGCCCAGCGTCAGCCCCGCAGGCGCGACAACGACCGGCTTCGGCGAATAGCGCATCTGCATATTTATATTCTGCAATTTCCGCACCGCGCCATCGAGCATATCCCACATACCCTGTTGCGCGCCCACAACCATCATGAACAGATTCGCGCCCGCGCTGAAGTTTTCGCCTTCGTTGCCTACGACGAGTCCGTCGAAGTCAGTTTCGAGTCGCTGCAACGCCTCGATCGCCATATTCATCACATCGTCATCCAACGCGTTCATCTTCGTATGAAATTCCAAACACGCCACGCCATCGCCCATATCGCGCAACGTCGCGCCCGAGTTCTGCGAAACGATTTTCGTATCCTTCAACAGCACAATGCCTTCAGGCTTCTTCAATTTAACATACTTGCTTTTTACCGCATCGTATGCCGCAATTTTCTCGCCGTTCTTATATTGATAGAACGACGTCACGCCATTTTTCAGCATGGCATTCACCCACTTTGCGGCAGGATAGCCCGCCTCCTTCATCTTCTTAACCGTCTCTCTCACTCCGAGCATATCCCAAATCTCGAAGGGACCCGCCTCATGTTGAAAACCCCAGCGAATAGCGTCGTCAATCGGCTTCGCCGTATCCGCCACTTCGGGGATGATGGATGATGCGTACTGGAAGCCTTGATACGTCAACGCGCGGACTAACTGCGCCGCCTTGTCGTCCGCCTCCAACATGACTTTGAGCCTATCTCCCAAACCCTCGACATCTTTCGCCGCTTTGACCGAGTCGAATCGCGGCTTCGTCGGTGCGACATGTTCGAGAGTCTTCAAATCTAGCGACCAGAATTCTTTTTTGCCGTCCTCGCCGCGCGCTTCTTTATAAAACCCGATTTTGGTTTTATTGCCCAGCCACTTCCGCTCGATTAGAGTCGAGATCAATTTGTTCGGCGCTTCCGATTTGAGATATTCCTGCCCTAGTTTGTCATGCGGTATCAACGGCGCGAGGTTTCGCCCGACATGATCCCAGACGTCAATCCCGACCAAGTCTATCAAGCGGAATGTTGCCGTCTTCGGTCGTCCCATGAGCGGACCCGTAAGTGCATCCACTTCTTCCACGGTATATCCGTTCTTCAAGATGTAATCTAATGCAAACGCGCCGGTCCCAAACGCAATACGATTTCCAATAAAATTCGGCGTGTCTTTACAAATCACGACCCCTTTGCCTAAACGGCGTTCGCCAAACCACGAAATGAATTCGACAACCTGCTTATCAGTATCTTTCGTAGGGATGACCTCCAGCAATCTCAAATAACGCGGGGGATTGAAGAAGTGCGTCCCAAGAAAATGCTTCTTAAATGCTTGCGAACGTCCATCGGCAATATCGTGAATTGGAATGCCCGAAGTGTTCGTTGAAACGATCGCCGTCGGCTTGCGGGCTTTGTCAATCCGTGCCATCAATTCCCGTTTGACCTCCAAGTTTTCAACAATAACCTCAATGATCCAGTCAGCCTCGCTCACCGCATCGAAATCGTCATCGAGATTGCCCAGCGTCACCAACGTCTTCAACTCGTCCGACATTAGATTCGCGGGCTTGGTTTTCAAGCATCTATCCCAGCCGTCTTTCACGATCTTATTTTTATCGCCCTCCTGCGCCGCAACATCCAATAACGTCACGGGCGTTCCTGCGTTTGCCAAATGCGCCGCAATCGCCGCGCCCATCGTGCCGGCGCCAATGACTGCCGTTTTATATATTTTGTATGCCATAATTTCACTCCTTTTGGAGTAACTCTGTAGACGCGCGCGTCTACCGCAACTCCGCTCCCGAATACCCAAGAATCTGCCGCGCCACCACAAGCCGATTGATCTGTCCCGTTCCTTCGTAAATATCCGTGATCTTCGCGTCGCGCATCCACTTCTCAGCGAGGAATTCACGGCTATATCCAAGCGGGCCTAACATCTCGACAACCTTCTGCGTGATTTTCGTACATATATCGCCGGATCTGACCTTGCTCATTGAAGCCTCCAGCGCATTCGGCTTCTTATTATCCGCCATCCATACCGCCTTGATCACCATCAGCCACGCCGACTTGAGCATGATCTCCATATCAATCACATCGCGCTCGATAGACGTCAATTTTTGACGCGGCAATCCGTAGCGGACATGAATTTCGCGTTCGGCGAGTCTTTCCTTCAGGAATTCAAATGCGGCTCTCGCCACGCCGACGCCCGTTGCAGCGACGAGCGGACGCGTCGCATCGAACGTCGCCATCGCCTTCTTGAAACCGGTAGGATTCTGGTCTACTGTTGGGCTGCCCAGGATATTTTCGAACGGCACGCGCGCATCCACGAGCGAGATCGCCGCCGTATCACTGACGCGGATTCCCATCTTATGCTCTAACTTCACAACCCTCACCCCCGGCGTCCCGCCCTCAACGACAAACGCGCGCATCCCCGCCCGCCCTGCCGCGGGATCAATCGAAGCCCACACCACGATAAAACCGCGTCCAAGTTTTTCATATTCGGTGAACGATTTATCGCCGCCGGTAACGAAGATCTTCTCACCGTTAATGACCCATTCTTTCGTTTTTTCATCCAATGTTGCGCGCGTGCGAATAGCCGAGTTATCCGAGCCGGCGCCCGCCTCGGTGATGCACATCGCCGCAAACGTAGGCTTGTCGCCATGGAAACGCGCCAGGAACTTCTCACGCTGTTCAGGCGAGCCTGCGGCATGAACAGCCGCCGCGCCCAGCCCTCCGCCGGGCAAGCAGTGATAAAGTCCTACGTCGCCCCACGACAGCGCTTCCATTTGCGCTGCAATCAATTGATAACCGATAGGCGGGCGCTTTCCGCCATCGCCTCCATGCCTCTCGTCTTCGGGCGGAGGAGAGGAAGGCGCTGGTTCGCGCGGCGCAAGCGAGTTGCCGCCCATCGCTTTCATAGCGGAATGCATGAACTCGATGTAATTCCAAGGAATCTCGTGTTCATGCTCGTCAAAGTAACGCGAATTAGGTCGCATCATTTCCTCAGCGACAGTCTTCAACACAAACTGCGCGTTAGTAATTGGTTTTGGGGCTTCAAATTCGATTGGCATGTTGTCTCCAATTGTCACTTTCTACTTTCCATCGTTGGCGAGTAGAAAGTGGAAAGTAGTTTTATATAATTGCTAACCCTGTAAACGTTGCAAATCCACGTCCGTTCCTCATCCACATCTCAACTGGATGATCGCGGATGTATCCATGCCCGCCCAAAATTTGTACGGCGCGGTCCGTGACCATCATCGCCATATCCGCCGCGCCAGTAGAAACTAGATACGCATCCTTAACCGCGTCTTCGCGCCCAGTGTCCAACTCCCAGGCGGCTTCCCACATCAATAAGCGCACCGCTTCGATCTCCGTTCGCATCTCAGCCAGCATAAATGCGATGGCTTGCTTTTGTGCGATCTTTACGCCAAACGCTTCGCGCTCTTTGGCGTAATCGCGCGAATATTCAAATGCGGCGTTTGCAACTCCAACAGCGGCGGCGGCGTTCGCGATTCGCATCGAGGCGAGCAGCTGTTCAAAGGCGCAGCCCGATTCGCCGCCCAGCCGATTCGCGGCAGGGATTTTGACATTCGTCAATTGAACGCGATACAACGGCAGCGCGTTCACTCCCATCAACTTTTCGCGTTCCTCGCTAATAGATAGTCCCTCCGCTTCCTTCGCGACAATAAAGGCTTGAGTCTGTCCATCAAGATTTGCGTATACAAGAAGCGCCTGCGCTTCCTTGGCAAACGGAACAAACGCCTTCTCGCCATTAAGGCTATACCGTCCGTCTTCCAGAGTCGCCGTTGTCTTCAGATCATTCGGGTCAAAATCGAATGCGTACTCGATCAACGCAGCCGTATACGGACTCCATTCGCCCTCAACGATCCTCGGCAGATATTCCCGCTTCTGCTCTTCGCTGCCCATCAATAAAATCGGCGTCGCAAACAGACTCGGCGTCGTCACTGCCAGCGCGCCAGCCAGGTCGCCAAATGCCATCTCTTCGACGGCTAACGCGCCTGTAACCGCGCTCCGTTCGCCAAAGCCGCCATACGTCTCAGGAATAGACGCCTGTAATAAGCCCAGTTCCCAACCTTTAGCGATAATCTTCTGCGGCAGTTCTCCGCTTTCCTCCGCGTCGCGCGCGGCAGGGCGCAGGTCGTTGGCGGCATATTTATTTACCGCCTCGATAAGCATCTGCTGTTCTTCAGTTGGATCAAATGAGTACATAATTTTCCTTTCAGCGCATAGAGAAACAAGCGCTCATGCAGCTTCCTGTATATGCGTCTTCGCGCTTATTACTCTTTGCAATTCTTCCAGCGTTTCACTTTCATCGCGCGCGCGCCAATACCGCGCGGGTCCGCCTTGCTCCACCTCGTCAGCGTTGACAATTTCAATCATGCCGCGCTCATATAGATATTCAACATACGCGCCTGTTTTCTCGATAACGAGCAATGCGTTATAACCTTCCAGCGCGCCGTAGATCGCATAGCAAATCTCAGAGATCGTCAGCGGTTGCGTCAACGCCCGCAGCGCTTTGCTCATACGCCGCAAGATATTTCTATGAGTCGCATCAATTCGGTCGGGCAGATTTACAATCGCCTCATCGTGACCATTCAAGATCAGTCGTGCGCCATCAACCCATGCGCGGAATGCTTCAAGCGAAGCTAAATATTGGCTAAGTCCGCCATAGGCGCCTGTCGTGCTGGGATGCAAGTGCGGCGTAGCGTTTTCTAAGATCATGTCGCCGCAAAAAACCACATCGTCGAAGCGAAGCACAACATGTCCTGGGCAATGTCCGGGCGTATGGATAAGTTCTACGTCCGGCAAATAAGCGTGAATGTCGTCGTATGTAAAATCTATAAAAGTAGGCTGATGTATCTTCTTCGTAAAGCGATACATATTAAGAAGAGCGTCTGTCGCGTCGGCGGCAAGCCCGGTCTCAGCCAGGAAAGAAGCGAAGCGGCGGGAGGCGAGCGCCAGCCAGGCTTCGTGGCGCGTCACCGTTTGAAGGTCTAATTCGTGACACCCGACCTTTGCGCCGGTCAGCGGCTTGAGCGCGGCAAGTCCGCCGTAGTGATCAATATGTCCGTGCGTCAATAGGATGTGCGTTAAATCAGATGGCACAACGCCTGCGCGCTCAAAACCCCGCAACAAATCTTGACGCGAAGTCTCTAAACTCGAGCCGGCGTCAATCAAAATGACGCTTCGCTCGCGCCGCACGATGTAAGCGTACGCCCAAAAGTCAGGAAAAACCTGCAACGGCAAACGAAAAATTTTCGCGCCGCCGGTAGAATCAAATTCAGAAAAAGAAGCGCTCACTTTAGCAACCCGTGCAACAGAAGATTGGAGTAGTCATCGGCGATCGCCGAAATAGATTTCGCGCCAGCGGGCGAATACCATGTGATCGTCCAGTTCATCTGCCCAAGCAATGCGCGCGCCGCCATCGCCGGATCGCTGCATTTGAACACTCCCTTTTTCACGCCTTCGGCGATCGCGTCTCTCCATAACGATTCGAATTTATCGCGACTGGGGGTATGGCGCGCGCGCCGCCGCCGTTCAAGCGAACGGTACTCGAAAAGTAAAACCGCGGCGAGGTCCATGTTCTCCGCAAGAATCTGCAGGTATTTTCGGATCATCAATCGCAGTTTTTCATCGGCGGAGATATCTTGTTCGGCGATCGCGGAAGTTTCCTCAAGGAGCAATTGCAAGGCGCGGTCTAAAATCTCAAGCAAAATTTCCTGTTTCGAGGAAAAATGATGATAAAGACTCGCCTTCCGTAAATTTACAACCTCGGCTATATCCTCCATAGACGCGCCATGATAGCCTTTCTGGCGAAAGACTTGCGCGGCAGATTCGATAAGTTCGTCTCGCGTCATGAATGGAAAGCAACTCCCTACCGAACGTTCGGTTGTGTTATAATACTTGACGAAGCGGGCGCTGTCAAGTCGCTTATCGCCGCAACCGCTTGCAAATAATAACAATGCTATAATTTGCTTATGACAACTACGCCAACTCACTTCGAACCCTCCGCGCGCGACTCTGAGCAAGTCAATCAAGAGAAGCAGGCGAAGCGCTTAATGACGATCGTCATTGTCGGCGCAGTCATTTTATTCGCGTTGCTGGGCGCCGCCATCTATTTTCTATTGCAGCCGTCCGCGCCCACCGACCGCATCCGCGACGTATTCATTATCGTGGTCGCGCTTGAGTCGCTGATCATTGGCGTTGCATTAATTGTCTTAATCCTGCAGCTTGCCAGCTTAATCAACCTGCTTCAAAATGAAGTGCGCCCTATCCTTAAAGCGACCAGCGATACGGTCAACAATTTGCGCGGCACAGCGGAGTTTCTCGGCGAAAACGTCGTCGAACCTGTCGTTCAGTTAAATGGTTATCTAGCCGGCTTGTATCGCATGTTAGAATTGATGGGACTTAAGAAGAAATAGACTTGATGTGTCACCCTGAGGACGCGTTCACTGCGACTGAAGAGTCTCCAACTTCCGGTAGAGAGATTCTTCGCTTCGCTCAGAACGACACCTCTATGTGAAAATAATCAAACTGATAACCCTAAGGAGGTTACTATGTCTGATCGTGATGAATTCGGAGCCTTTCTCGTAGGCTTCATCGTCGGTGGACTCACCGGCGCAGTCGTATCCCTGCTCTTCGCGCCGCAATCGGGCGAAGAAACGCGCGCGTTCATTAAGGATCGCTCCATCGAAATCCGCGATCGCGCTCAACAAAGCGTGGAAGAAGCGTATGCCCGCGCCGAAAGCGCCGCCGTCGAAGCGCGCGAACGCGCCGATGAGCTTGCCCAAGAACTGCGCGAACGTGGTAAAGCAGTATATGAAGACGTGCGCGAACGCGGTAAAAGCGCCGTTGCTTCCGTTCGCAAAGGCAAGAAAGGCGCAGAAGGCGAAGAAGCCGCCGCGTAAGCAAAACTAGCGGAAAGGGCTTGACCGCGCGTCAAGCCCTTATTTTTTCATCCAGTTTCGTGAAAGCATTCCTGAAGCATTTCTTCTACGCGCTCTATCATCAATTTGCCTTTCTATATGATTTTGTCGCCGCAGCGGTCTCGTTCAACCGCTGGAAGGACTGGACGCGTGAGATTCTTCCGCTTATCGAAGGGACGCGGATTCTCGAACTCGGTTTCGGGCCGGGACACCTTCACCGCCTCTTACGACGGGATGGCTGGTTCGCCGTAGGAATTGACGAGTCGTCTCAGATGACTCGCCTCGCGCGGCGCAACACAGACGGCAAAGCGAATCTCACACGCGGGCTGGCGCAACATCTCCCCTTCCAAAGCGAAGCGTTCGATACAATCATCTCCACTTTTCCATCGGGATACATCTTCGACCCTCGCACGTTGGCAGAGGCGCGAAGATGCCTGACGGTTAAAGGCAGGCTGATCGTCTTGCTTGCGGCGATGCCGAAGAACCAAGCGCTCCAATGGTTGTACAAGGTCACAGGCGAGTCCTCCTCCGAAGCGGAGGAAATCGTCAAGAAGAAATTGCAAAAACCGTTTGTGAAAGCAAACTTTGAAACCGAAATTTTGATCCGCGATACGCAGTCGAGCCGATTGCTTATTATGACGGCAAGGAAAAAATAATGTTGAAAAAATTACGCGAACCGGTAAACAGTCTCACTCATTGGGCGGGCGCGGCGCTCGCGCTGGCGGGCTTGATCGCGCTGTTAATCGTCGGATGGGATACGCCTGCAAAAATCGCCTCGCTGGCAATTTATGGCGTAAGCCTGATCGCCATGTTTTCCGCGAGCGCCACGTATCACATGGTGCGGGTGAAGGATAAGGCTCTCGAGGCTTTCCGCAAAGTGGATCATGCCGCCATTTATCTGCTCATCGCAGGGACGTACACGCCGTTTTGCGTGAACGCCTTCGAGGGCTTTTGGAAGTGGGGCATGTTGACCATCATCTGGTCGCTGGCGGCGATTGGCATCATCGTGAAGGTGTTTTACATCCGCGCGCCGAGATGGTTGAACGCGGGCATTTATCTCGTGATGGGCTGGCTCGCGCTCGCCGCAGCGGGTCAAATGCTTGCGGCTCTGCCAGCCTGGGCGCTGACGTGGCTCATTGTCGGCGGCGTTCTCTACACATTGGGCGCGATTGTGTACATCACGAAAATTTTCAACTTCAAGCCGGGTGTGTTCGGCTTCCACGAAGTGTGGCACATCTTCGTCTTGCTCGCTGCCGCAGCTCATTACGTCGCGGTAATGGGAGTGGCAGTATAAAACAACGCAGCAGCCATCTTTAAGATGGCTGCTGCGTTGTTTTCACTTTAAAATCTGAAACAGATTGCTGTAATCATCCGTCCACAATTGGACGTTAGGCGAATAGCCGCTCAAATCAACGGCGTGATTTTGAATTGTGGGGTTATCAAGCAGAGCGGAGTTGCGAGCAAGCAGGATCCAGTGAGAAGCATAGCCGCCATCGCTGTCGCCTGAATAGTTGACGCGCACCATAGCCAAACCATAATATTTTGCCAATTGCCAGAACACCGGTTGCAGATCGAGATGCAAGTTCGTAATGTGCGCGGCGATGATCCCATCAGGGGCGAGATGTTCGAGATATAAGGCAAAGGCTTCTTTTGTAACGAGGTGAACCGGGATCGAGTCACTGCTGAACGTGTCCAAGACCAAGACATCGAATTCTTGGGCGTTCCCTTCCGCGAGCTCGCGCTCAAGAGAGATTCTCGCGTCGCCTACAACAGGCATGATCTCCGCTTTGCTATCGCGTAGAAACGAGAAATACCCTCCCTGTCCCTCCGCCAAATCAACCACAACAGGATTGATCTCGTACAAACGATACTCGTCACCGGGTTGACCGTACGCTGCCAACGTCCCCGCGCCGAGACCAAGCAAGCCCACACGCATCTTCTTCCCATATTTCGGATGATTCAATATCGCCAAACCCGCCCCTCCTTCGCGGACGTAATACGTGGTGGGCGTATCGCGCAAGGCGGGGTTTGTGAATTGAAGTCCATGCACGGTGATGCCATGCGACATGACGAGCGCGGGTTCGTTTGAGCCAGCTAACGCAATTCCGCGCACACGGATCACGCCGTAGAAATTCCGCTTGGAAAATAACGCGCCAGAATATGCGCCGCTCAAAACAACCAGCAAAATAGCGACAAGCGCGAAGACCGTGAACACAAATCGCACGCGAGCGGCTGTCTCGCTGTTCCTTCGTATCACAGTCAACGCAATGGCAATCGTCATCGCCAGCCCGACAAAGAACTCCCAGTAGCCGTTGAAGATGACGGGAGCGATCAGGCTCACAAAGAGTCCGCCGAATGCGCCGCCGATGGAAACCATGAGATAGAACGAGGTGAGATGTTCGGCGTCGGGGCGAATCAAATATAACTCGCCATGACACAGCATACACGCTGCGAATAGCAACAAACAATACGCGCCGACCTGCCAGTAAATATGGATGGAAGTGGCACGGAACATGACGAGCAAGGTCAACGCGGTTGAGATGACGAATAGCGCCGCGTACGCCTTTCGGTTGTAAACGCGCTCGCCTGAAAACGCGAGGATGAACGAGAGCAGATAGATCGTCAACGGAAGAATCCACAAGAACGGGATAACCGCCACCTCTTGCGAAATTTGATTCGTGACGGAGAGCAAGAACAACGATGCGGTTGCGCTGAGGGCGATCCACAGGGCGAACAAGGCTGAAGATGGCCGTCCGCTTGAGGGAACTGAATCGACTTTCACCGTTGAGAGAGGCGAGGCGAGGCGGGAGCGCCACGCGATCCAAACAGCGAAGAGCCCAAAGAGCGCGAATCCGATTGACCACATCCACCCTTGCGCGCGCAAAGTCAACTGCGGTTCGATCAACGCAGGGTAAGCGAGCAGACCAAGGAGCGATCCTAAATTTGAAAGCGAATATAAACGCGCGTAGGATTTGTTCGGAAAGATGCGGCTGAACCACGCCTGCATGAGCGGACCGTTCGCCGCGAGGATGAAATACGGCAAGCCCACAGAAACGGCAAGCAATTTGAAAATGTCGAAAATTGGAGACGCGACTTCATTGGGTTTCCAACTCGCGTCAGGCGTGATGGGCGACGACCACGCAAACGAAAGTCGAATCAAAACTGCGATGGAAAATAAAATCAGCGCGATGTGAATCAAAATTTGCAAACTGGTTTTCGCACGACCGATGAGCCAATAAGCGTATGCGTATCCGCCTGTGAGCAGGGCTTGAAAAAACAACATCGCCGTTGACCACACGGCAGGCGCGCCGCCAAACCACGGCAAAATAAATTTACCAATCATCGGTTGGATCTGAAAAAGCAGAAACGCTGAAAGGAAAATACTGACGGCAAAAGCGATGAACATGCGTTGATTGTACAACGCTGCGCCCCTCAGCAGGGATACCTTTAACTTGAATATTTCAATACCGCAATATATTAATATCGCATGGCAATATATTGCGGTATGATATATAGACCCTGAGACAAGAAATAGACATGGATATGTAATTCACCAAATATCTTCCTCTCGCAGAGTCTACCGCGACATTTTGACGGCGCTCATCAAACCGCTTCACGGCTATGCGCTTATGCAAAAGGCGGCTTAACCGTCCAGAGAAGGCTAACTCTGAAAGAACGCATCCATAGAACAGAGATCATGGCATTAAACGGACAATCCATATAAAGAAACGCTCATGGGAGGGCGCAATGGCAACACTATCGAAATTCAAATGGTTTTGGGCTTGGCAGGACGAAAAAGAAGAAGATTGGCTGCGCGAGATGGCAAAAGAAGGCTTACACCTCCAGTCTTTGGATTTCCCCGGTAAATACACATTCAAAGTCGGCGAACCGCGCAACGATTATTACCGAATGGATTTCATCACCGATCGAAAAGATTACCAGAACTACTTGCAACTTTTCAAAGATGCGGGCTGGGAACATATCGGCGAAATGGGAGGCTGGCAATACTTCCGCACAAACACAAAGGAAGCGGCTATCCCTGAGATTTTTACCGACAAAAATTCCAAGGCGCAGAAATATCAACGCGTGAGCGCCGCTTTGATCCTTTTTCTACCGATCTCCATCTTCCTGATTATTCAACCAATCGGCAGATCGAACGAGGCTGTAGGATTCTTTCTCGTAGGGAAAGCGATCGGCATTATTTTGATATTCCTCTGCGTCGCCGCGATGGTCAAGATAGCCAAGCGCATACAGCAGCTTAAAGATAAATAAAAAGTCGCGATTGCGCTCGCAGGCGCTAAATAGCGCACAGGAAACGTCCGCTAAGGTTTGGAATCAGGAATTGACCTTCGCCCTCAGCGCCTGTCGTTTGATCGCTGCGCGAAAGATGCGCTCCAAAAATCCGTCGTGACCCGCCGCGTCCCACGAGATCGCCAGGTCGGAAGGACTGCGATCGTCAACTTTGCTGTATAAAACCCCGCAGTTTGGATTAATTTCGATGATCACAATCTCGCCGTCCGGTCTTACGCGTAGATCAAGCCGCGCATATCCGTTTCCGCCCATGGCGATGAAGAATTTCCGCGAAACGTCCTGAATACGAGCGGCGAGCGCATCGTCGTCCAACGGAACAACGAAGATGTCCCAGTTGTACCATTTCGCGAATTCGTGCAGAAAAGTCTCCCCTTCGGGAAATTGCATTTCCGCCGGCGGATAAGCAAATGGAACGCAGGAGTCGCCTGCGTCTTCCACTACCAGACAGGACAACTCACGCCCTTCTATGAATTCTTCCACGCGGGCTGAGCCGTATGCTTGAGACATTCGCTCAAACTGAATTTTCAATTCGTCGGAGTTCGTTACGCGCGACTCTTTCGTCAACCCCACGCTGGCAAAACTGTTCGGATGCTTCACGATCAAAGGATATGGAAGACCGTTGGCTTGTTCCAGATCCGCGCACGTTTCGGCGTGAAAGCCGCGCGCGAAGCGGATCTGACGCGCATCCGCCGCCGCCTGCATTTCCTCGCGCGTACACCCATAAAATTTCGCCTCCGCGCCGGTAAAAGGCAGATTCAATTCTTCAAGCGTGCGCACAAACTGTAAGCCGGAATTCTCGCTGTCGTCATAGCCTTCATACAAATTAATATACATATCGTATCGGTTTGCGCGAGTTAATTCCTTAAGCGCGCTTGGCGACAACACTGTAACATAATCCCAAACATAATCTTTCAAATAAATCGAGGGATTAAATTCTTCGATGATTTCATCCGTCAGCAAGCAGACGCGCATGCTGGCTTAACGCCTCCCGGCGCGCATTTGTTGGCGCAATTTCGCCACGCGGAAGATTCGTTCAAAAAAGATCTTGTATCCGCCTGCATCATACAAGATCATAAAATCGGCGGGACCGAACTCCTCGGGGCGAAGCATGATCGCCGGGTTGGGATTGATTTCAAGGATAAACATCTCGCCGCGCTCATTCATGCGCACATCGCAGCGTCCGTAACTGACTGCGCCAATCGCCTTGTACATTTGCACGCCAATATCCTGCAAACGCGCAATTAATTCAGGGTCTGTCACGCGCGAAAAGTTAAACGGCAACGATGCATCCCACTTCACGACCGTATGCCAAAACTCTTCGCCCGGCGGAAAGATCAATTCCGTCGGCGGGTACGCAATCGGCTGGCTGAAATCATCGGGGTCGTCCACGATCAACACATTAAACTCTCTGCCGACAATGAACTCCTCCATTCGCGCCGCGCCATACTCCCTGCACACGCGCTCCACTTGAGCTAGAACTTCTTCGAGCGAATCGCAACGCGACTCTTTGATCATCCCTGTGCTTCCGTAACTCTGCGGGTGTTTGACGATAACCGGGTAATGCAACGAACCGACAAGCCGCTCCGCTTCGGCAGACGAACCGACTCGGTACCCTTTAGCGAATCGCACCCCGTGCGCCTCGGCGGCGGCTTGCATCTGCTCGCGGGTCGGGTCGAAGAATTTTGTATCTGCACCGGTGAACGGAAGATTCAACTCCTCCAGCGCCCTAACAACTTCGATCCCTTCATAGGCGTATCCGCCCAGGTCTTCCTGCTCATATCCTTCGCACAAATTAACGTACACATCGAACTCATTGCGGGTTTGAAGCGCGCGCAATTTATCAATGATGGGGTTTTCCATCGTGATCAACTCCCAATCATAACCCTCCATAAATGGAGCGGGGTCGAAATCTTTAATCTCTTCATCAGAAAGAATACAAATGCGCATGGGTCGCCTCAAACTTTATTTGATGCATTATCGCACACACATTTATCGAAATGGGAATTTATTAAGGCTTAAAGAAGGATGGCAAAGGTACAATACGCGCATGAAACGTAAAAACGCATCCGCTGCGCTTCTGTTAGCGGGCCTTGTCGCCCTCATGCTTGGAATGTATACAAACAACGTCTTTTTTTCATGGTTTGCAGTAATCGCCGTCACACTGTCTCTTATCGTGGGCGGGCGATGGATGAGACCAAGGCAGTAAAAATCTTCGGCTATTTGGTTCTGGTTATTTTATGAATCGCACGCGGCTTCTCAGCGTTATGACCTTTTGCTAACGCTAAATGATACGCGAAAAGCTGAGCGGGCAACACGCTCGCAAACGGCGAAAGCCATTCGGGTATATCGGCAGGAGTCAAGATCGGAAGAGCGTCGTGTAGGGAAAGAG
>BQMV01000014.1 GCA_022181005.1 Anaerolineaceae bacterium
AAGGGCGTCGTTCGTTTCATTATTCCTCCGCGCCTACATTGTACCTTCTGAACGGTTAAAGATGTTTTGAAAGATCTATTGTCTGCCAGCGACAGAGAACCTCGAAACGACCGCGAGTTAACTCATCTTTGCGCTGAGTTCCGCCCAACTCGGCTCGACGAGAACGGCGCCGTCGGGGAAGATGATGGTCGGTACGCTTTGAAGACCTTTGTTGACCTGCATTACGAATTCGGCGGCTTCTTCATTATCTTCGAGTCCTACGCGAAGATAGGGAATGCTTCGCGATTCAAAAAACTTCTTTGCGCGGAAGCAGTCTGGGCAAGTTTCAGTAGCGTACATGACAATTTGAGAGGGGTTGAGTGTGTAAAGGTCTGACATATTTTGATTCCCTATGCGAGCATTGTAGATGATTTTGATATGAACAATCTTACTTTAATTCCTTCGCGGCTTTGTTCAGGATATAAAACACGGAGCGAATGGACGACTTAAGCGAAGCGACCGTCGGCGGGCGCTGTTCCGCGTATTGTTCGACTGCGCGAAGCAGGCTGCCGCGCAACCCGCTGGCGCGATGCGCCCAAATCGAGTCGGCGGAGATCCGCTTGAGGCGGTCGAGAAGCATGACGATCAATTTCGCTTCAGAGGAATAGTTGCGCAATGGAGAGCGCCCAGCCGACGCAATTATACATAAAAAAGAGAGAATATTGGCTTGTGCGTTCATTGCGCGGCGTCCATTGCGCAACGGAATCCCATACCGTCATATTTATCGTATAACGGAAACCATAAGCGATATGCCGCGCGGCCGAACCCGTATGTGAAGTTCCATGAGCCGCCGCGTAAGACGCGATAGATCGTCGTTGTGGGGTCAACTCCTTGCGGATTCTTATACGGCGAAACGGCGTAATAATTCTTGACTTCTGGAAAGAGGAACGGGTCGGTTTCCTGGAAAGCGTCGTGCACCCACTCCCAGACATTTCCGCCCATATCCAATGCGCCATACGGACTGGCGGCTTGTGGAAAACTGCCCACAGGCGCACTTTTCTTGAACCCATCGCAGGCGATTAGCCCATCTTGCATGAGCGAGGCGTCCAAATCTGTTTCGTCGTCGTAATTTCCTTTTGTGCAATCGTATTCATTTCCCCAAGGATAGATATACTTTTCTTGTGCGCGCGGATTCCATGTAGCGGCTTTTTCCCATTCCGCCTCCGTAGGAAGTCGGCGGTCTGCCCAGCCGCAATATAATCTGCCTTGATCCCATGAAACATACGCCACGGGGTGAAGCGCGTAGGCAGGGTCGTCGTAATATTCCGTATATAGCGGCAGGCTGCAAACTTCTGCCTCTACGCATAAGCGATACGCTTCATTTGTGACTTCGGTCTTGTCCAGCCAAAACGCGTCAAGGTACGTCTTGTGAGCGGGTTGCTCGTCCGTCAATCCGCGCACAGAGCCCATCACAAACTCTCCGGCGGGGATGTAGATCAGCGTCGTGCCATCTTTGGGCGAGGTCATAACGTCGCCGAGTCGAGCGAGAGCTGCGCTATCGGGCGAGGCCACGCTTTCAATTTGTGGAAGCGGCGGAACTGCGGCAGGGCTACAGCCAACGATGATGGTCGTTATCATAACGAAAAAGGTTGGCAGCGTTTTCGTCATTTGCCTCTCCTTCTGAAAGAAGAAAATTCAATTATCCATTTCTCTGCCGTACACGAGAAGGCTTTTATCGCAAAGCACGCTAAGGTCGCCAAGTTAAAAAGGTTTTCTTTGCGTTCTTAGCGAGCCTAGCGGCGCACATGTACGATAGGGAGTTGTCCATTAAATGACGCGCAAATTATAAATCTATTTGTTCGGCAGGGTGAGTAATAGGTTCGGCGTTATTCTTTTCTATGTAGATGTGGAATAAAAAGGCGCCCCAGGCAGGAGTTGAACCCACAACCTACTGATCCGAAGTCAGGCGCTCTATCCATTGAGCTACTGGGGCGTAGCAGCGATTATACTCGATTTGAATCAGGCATAAATAGACGGCGGCGGATGGCTTTATAGAGCGCCTTTCAATTGTTTCGTAAGTTGTAGAGCGGTATTTTTTTTGTGCAGATTGCTTGTTTCGGCAAACGAGCGTAGAATTGCCTGCGTTAAGGATTGATTCATGTCAAACATTCAAAATTTTGGCGAAAAACTGCTTGGCAACCTTGAAAAAGTAATTATGGGCAAACGTCAGGCATTAGAGTTAGCGACGATTGGTTTGCTCAGTCAGGGACATTTGCTTATCGAAGATGTGCCCGGCGTCGGCAAGACCATGCTTGCGCGCAGTTTTGCAAAATCGCTGGATTGTACGTTCAATCGCATTCAATTCACGCCCGATATGTTGCCTAGCGACGTGACAGGCGTATCTATTTTTAATCAGCAGAAGCGCGAGTTCGAGTTTCGCGCAGGACCGATCATGGGACAGATCGTCCTTGCCGATGAAATTAACCGCGCTACGCCAAAAACGCAAGCCGCGCTGCTTGAGGCGATGGAGGAGCGGCAGATTACAGTCGACGGAATTACGCACCCGTTGCCGAAGCCGTTTATGGCGCTCGCTACGCAAAACCCAATTGAGTATGAGGGCACTTTCCCATTGCCCGAAGCGCAGTTAGACCGCTTCTTGCTTCGTCTCCGCATGGGCTATCCCAGTCCACCGGAAGAAGTGAATATTCTTAGCGGGCAACAACTTAAGCACCCGATTGAAACATTAACGTCGGTGATCACAGTTAAGGAATTGTTGAAGGCGATTACGGAAGTTCGCGCCGTGTTTGTCTCGCCGATCGCGCAGAAATATATCGTTGACCTTGTCGGGCGCACGCGTCGAAGCGCGGACGTGTACCTTGGGGCGAGTCCGCGCGGCAGTTTGGCGCTGTTCCGCGCTAGTCAGGCGCGCGCTGCGCTACAAGGGCGCGACTACGTCTTGCCCGACGATATTAAAGCCTTAGCAGTGGCGGTCCTTGGGCATCGTATTATCGTTTCGCCTGCGGCGCGACTGCGCGAATTAAGCGCCGATCGAATTGTGCAGGAAATTGTTCACAGCGTTGCGGCGCCTGGAGGCGAGTATCGGATCGTCGAAAAGCGCAAGGGCAAAGCAACGTGAACGCCGGGCGCGTGTTCGCACTTATATTGTTGCTCATTGGCGGCGTAGGCTCGGCGATAGACGGCGCAATCTTTTATGCTCATTTATTCTATGCCGGCTTAACGCTGTTGATTTTTGCAGGCTGGCTGGCGTTCACCTCGTTGCGCGGCATACGCGTTGAACGCCGCGCGCGCTCGTTACGCGCCGCAGTGGGCGATATATTTGAGGAGCATTACGAAATTACGAACGCCAGCCGTGCGCCCAAACTTTGGCTGGAAGTGTCGAATGAGACGACGATACCCTTTGCGCGCGGATCGCGCGTGTTAACTTTTCTGCCTCCGCGCCAAAAACGATCGTACACTGCCCGAACCTGGCTCGTCGCTCGCGGTGGATTTGCGCTCGGTCCGACTCGCGTCCGCTCTGGCGATCCGTTCGGTATTTTCCGCGTTTCGAAAGTATTCCCCGCAAACGAACAATTGGTTGTGCTTCCGATGTTGGCTGAAGTGTCTGCTTTCCTTTCGCCGCCGGGCTTACTGCCCGGTGGGCAGGCGATACGGCAGAAGTCGCAGGATGTCACTCCGCATGCGGCAGGCGTGCGCGAATACGTGCCAGGCGATCCGCTCAAGCGTATTCATTGGCGGACGAGCGTGCGTCGCGACCGCTTGATGGTCAAAGAGTTTGAACGAGATCCGCAATCGGAAGTATGGCTGTTTCTTGACGCGCACCGCGGCGCGCATGTGTCGAAGCCTGACGCGGGGTTTGAACGCCCGCCCGCCGACGATCTTTTTCTGCTTCGGCGACGGAAGATTCAATTACCTGCTTCTACGTTAGAGTATTCGATCAGCGCTGCCGCATCGTTGGCGCGCTATTTTCTGAGAGAGCGCCGATCTGTCGGTTTAATCGCCGCCCCAGGAAAATCGTATAAAATCATCCCCGCCGAACGAAGCCAACGACAGGAAGCGAAAATCCTCGAGGCGCTGGCATTTATTCAAGACGAGAGTCCTCTCTCGCTTTCCGCACTCGTTGCCGCGCAAATGGGGCAGTTGCCGCAGGGCAGCAGCGCAATTCTTATCACGCCGACGGCGCAACCCGAATTGCTGATCGCAATAGACAGCCTGCAGCGTAGAAACCTTCGTCCGGTTGTCGTGTTGCTGATGATCCGCTCGTTTGGCTCGCGTGTAGATAATGAGACGCTGGCGCGCTTGCTGGAAGAACGTAAAACGCCGGTCTGTCGCGTATCTTGCGGAGAAGACCTCGGTGCAACGCTTTCTTCGTTCTATAATAAAACTGATTTCCAGGAGACCCCATGGCGCAGACCCGTATTGACACACTTGACCTGAACTTCCAAGGACGTTCACATGCCATCGCTTCTTATTTGATTCGGAGCGGAGATGCGGTTATTTTGATCGAAAGCGGACCGGGCTCGACTCTTCCCGGACTGCAGGCTGGACTCGCGGCGCAGGGTTTATCTATCCGCGACGTAACTCACGTTCTGTTGACGCATATCCATCTCGATCATGCGGGCGCGGCGGGCTGGCTCGCAACGCAGGGCGCTGAGATTTATGTCCATCCTATCGGTGCGCCGCACATGCTCCACCCTGAAAAATTGATCGCCAGCGCAACACGAATCTATGGTGACCGCATGCAGACTTTGTGGGGAGATTTCCTGCCTGTGCCTGAAAATAAATTGCACGTGGCGAACGACGGCGAAGGGATCAAGATCGCCAGCGCGGAATTTATTCCGCATAACACGCCGGGTCACGCCGAACATCACTTCGCTTATCAATTTGAAGATATCGTCTTTTGCGGCGACGTGGGCGGCGTGCGAATCCCCGGTTATCAATATCTGCGCGTGCCAATGCCTCCGCCTGAACTGAACCTCGAACGTTGGAGGGGAAGCGTTGCGAAACTGCGCGCGCTCAAATCCCCGCGCATCGCGCCGACTCACTTTGGGATCTACGCTGACGTGGATTGGCAACTCACCGAAGTGGAAAAAGGACTCGACTCTGCCGCGCGTTGGTTAGAGCAAGCCATGAAAGACGCTCCGGCCATCGAGGAGTTGCGCGAGAGCTTTACCCGCTGGGCGATGGAGGAAGGTAAATCAGCGGGGCTGAGCGAGGATGTGGTCAAAGCCTATGAACTCGCCAACCCGCTTGGCATGAGCGCAGATGGGTTGTTGCGGTATTGGAAGAAGGCGGTGAGTCAGAAGTAATCGTGGAGATAGAATCTTAACGAAGCGCCGCTATGAATTTCGTCACTGCCGTATTTTTATTCCTGTTCTTACCGTTTTTCCTCATCACATATTTTTTCGCGCAACCGCGCTGGCGGCCCGTCATTGGGATTCTCGCCAGCCTGCTGTTTTATGCGTGGGGTGACGCGGTCAACCTCATCTGGATTCTCATCCTGATCCTCATCAACTATTGGCTTGGTCAGCGACTTGATTCCAAGCCCGCAAAATGGATTCTTCCATTCGGCTTGCTGGTGAACATCGGCGTTCTGGTTGCCTTCAAGATGTTTGTCACGTACGGGGATAATTTCCTTCTGCGCTACGGCGACCTGCTTCCAGCGCGCGCGAGTAATTGGCTGGACACCCTGACGTTTCCACTTGGCTTATCCTATATCAGTTTTCAGTTGATCGCATACTTGCTTGATGTGCGAAAGGGAACGGTCAAGAGTGAAAAATCGTTGGTCGCTTTCGCGTTTTACATTTTGCTTTTTCCAAAATTGCTGGTGGGACCCATCGTCCGCTTCCGAACGTTGGCGGAACAATTATCTGCGCCGACTTTGAATCCGCAACAGGTAGCCGACGGCGCGCGCCGATTCCTGCTCGGTTTTGCGAAGAAGATACTCATCGCCGATACGCTCGCCAAAGTGGTTGACGCGGTATTCAGCCTGCCCGTCGGTTCGACCGCGCCTCTTGTCGGCTGGCTGGCGTTGATCGGATACACCCTGCAGATCTATTACGATTTTTCGGGATATACCGACATGGCGATCGGTCTCGCCTCCATGATGGGTCTGCGATTCACAGAGAATTTCAATAACCCCTATATCGCGGAAGGCGTCGGGGATTTCTGGCGGCGTTGGCACATCTCGCTGTCATCGTGGTTCCGCGATTATGTTTTTTATCCGCTGGAAAGAATGAGGATTCCCGTTATCGGACAATCGCTCAACATCTTGATCGTTTTCCTTTTGACGGGTCTATGGCACGGCATCGCGATCGAATTCGCTCTTTGGGGATTGATACACGGTTTTTTCATCGTGATCGAAAACCTGTTCTTGAACCGCTGGTTGCAAAATACATTTCGTCCGATCCGCCATGTGTATGCGCTCGCAGTGATCATGTTCACGTGGCTGATCTTCCGCGCGCCTGATTTGAACTATGTGAGCGATTTCATTTTGTTTTTGTTCGGAAAGTATCAAGAGGCGTATCAATTCGCCTTTTCTGCGACCAGCCCGCTTCCGTTCATCGAACCGTCTTTCATCATTGCTTTTGCGGCGGGCATCTTGTTTGCTTTGCCCGTCGGATCATTCATCCAGCCGCGCATTGACAAGTCGCTTCCTTTGCGCGTGGTTGCCGATGTTGTTTTGCTAATCCTGTTCGTGCTGTCTGTGGGCGTGATGGCGAGCAGTCAATTCCTGCCCGGTATCTATGAGAGATTCTAAAATGAAAGAACGTTATTCACTGGCATTCATCGTCGTCTTTCTTGGGATGTTGTTGATTCCCCTGCGGACTCTCGCCCTCGACCCCAACACGATTGAGGAATCGTTCTATCCACGTGGACGCCTGATCGCCCTGGTGTCGAATCTTCGACTAGCCCTCGGCGACCGCGTCTTCCCCAAAGTGGTGGTTGGCGACGATGATTGGCTGGTCTACACTGCCGAAGGCGACATCGAAGATTATCAAAAAGTTGAATTGTTCAGCGATGACGAGTTGGCAAACTTTCAAACGAATCTCGACGCGCTATCGGAGAGTTATGCACAGCGTGGAATAAAACTGCTGATCGTTGTCTCGCCCAACAAAAACACGATCTACCCCGAACGCGTTCCCGATCAAATCCCCGTTTTTGGAGCGACCTCGAAACTGGATCAGGCGGTCAATTATTTGCGAGCCAACGGCAAGACCCAGATCATTGACTTGCGTCCCGCGCTCCTTGCCGCCAAAGCGGAACGCCAGGTCTATTACGCCACCGATACGCACTGGAACGACTACGGCGCATACATTGCTTATTCGGCGATCATGGAGGAGTTGAACAAGACGAACCCGAGTCTTTCAGCGCGTCCCGCCTCGGACTTTCAACCTGTGTCGCGGGACCCGGGCGCCGCCGACCTTGCGGCTGTGATGGGAGTGACGACGCTCCTCGAATCGAAGATCCAATTTGCGCCGCTGTTCGACCTGAGCAGTTCCTACAAATCCGTGAACCTCGGCGGGCGGAAGTTGATGTTTTCGTACAACCGCGATGCGAACTTGCCCGACCTTGTCCTGTACTATGATTCGTTCTTTTTCAATGTGATCCCCATGCTTGGCGAACACTTCCACAACGGATTGTATGTCCAGAACTACACCGGCAGTGGACTGTGGAATCTCTCATGGGTAGATGAGCGCGAACCCGATGTGGTCATCATCGAATTTGCGGAGAGATACTTGGACAGCCTGTTGACCTTTATCGTCCGGAATCAATGAGACGGCGGCTCGGTTGAAACTTGATAAATGTTAGCCCTTTAGGGGATATTTATAACTTGGGTAGAAATGAAAACTCGGTACAATGTGAAGTATGAGTCAAGAATCACCCCGTTGGTTTAATGATGTTCGTCAGTTGACAGAGGCGTTGATGGCCATTCCCAGCGTCAGCCCAGATGTGAATGCGGAGAATTGTTGCGCGGAGGAGATTGGCGCGCTGCTAAGACGCGATTCGCTCGATCCAGTTTTTTGGGAGGTTGGCGACGGGCGTAGAAGTGTCGCCTGTTTGTTGAAGAGCCGTCATCCGCAAAACAATGGCAGGACAATTGTGCTGGCGAGTCATTTTGACACGGTCGGCATAGAAGATTTTGCGCGTTTAGGCGACGCAAGCCCTGCGTTTCATCCCGGTGTATTGGCGCGCGCACTGAAAGAAATGCTTGAGCGTGAGGGACGCATCGAAGCATTGAGCCGGTCGGAGAGGGCGGCATGGCTGGCATTGGAATCGGGGGAGTGGATGTTTGGGCGCGGCTCTGTAGACATGAAGTCGGGCGTGGCGATTCAGATTGCAGTCATGCGCGAATTTGCGCGGACGCAGGAAAATGGTCGAAGATTGATTGACGACTTGCGCGGCAATCTTCTGTTTTTATCATGTCCTGACGAGGAAACCGAATCGGCGGGCATCCTGTCGGCGCTTCCTGAAGCGCTGAAACTCCGCGATCGTGAGGGTCTGTCGTATCTCGGCGCGATTAATGCGGATTATGTCGCGCCGCGCGACGCGGATGAGGATACGCGCTTTATCTATTCGGGCGTAATAGGAAAGCTGCTTCCAGCGTTTTATATCCTTGGTAAGCGCACGCACGTGGGCGAGGTCTTTCGCGGCGTAGATGCCGCGCATATTGCGGCAGAATTGGTCAGCCGCATTAACCTCAATCCGGATTGGAGCGACGTATGGCGTGGAACGTTGGGCGGCGAAGAAGTCGTCGAGGTCGCTCCGCCGCCGATTGCGCTGCAAATGCGCGATCGCAAACTTTTCTACAATGTGGAGACGGCTGGCGAAGCGTTCGTTTATGTGAATTGGCTGACGCTTACGTTGACGCCCGAGCAAGCGATGGAGAAAATGAAGGCAGTTTCTCGCGCTTCGCTGGATGCTGTGCGCGACAGGCAAACGTCATCGTTTGAGAAATTTCTGTCGCAGGGCGGGCAGGCGCAGCCTCCGTCGGATTGGAATTCGATTGTGTTGGATTACGCCGCTTTGTTAGACAAGGCGCGAATGCGTTGGGAAGCGAAAAATAACGGTGAAGATTTTTCCGCTTGGATAAAAGCAACCGCTCAGAAGCATAACGCGTTGGCAAAAGACGGGCGTGAGTTGAGTTGCATGCTTGTTGCAGAGTTGGCGAAACTGGCGCAGATTGGCGGGCCTGCTGTTGTCGTATTTTTCGCGCCGCCGTATTACCCGCCTGTGCAACCGCAGGAAGACGATCTGGCAAAAGCGGTACGATCCGCTTTATGGAAAACTGATGAGAAAATTCGATTCCGAGGTTTCTATCCATATATATCCGATTTGAGTTACGCGCATTGGGATGAAAGCATAGAGATCGCCGCCTTCAAGGAGAACTTGCCGCTGTTCGAGCTGCGAGACTCGCAAGACGCATTGCTATACGCGCTTGATGAGGCAAAAATAGATGAGATTCGCGCGCTACATTGCCCGGTTGTTAATATCGGTCCCTTTGGAAGCGATGCGCATGGGTTGTACGAGCGAGTCTATATGCCGTATTCTTTTGAGCGCGTTCCGCAAATGATTTTTGATGTTATTACGACGCTTTTGAGAGAGGAGACGCTATGATCGTAGGCATACCGAAGGAAACGCGCCCGTTTGAATATCGGGTTGGGTTGAGTCCTGCTGGAGTGGAGATTTTCACGAGACGCGGACGTCAGGTGTACGTTGAGAAAGATGCGGGCGTGGGCGCTGGATTCAAAGATCATGAGTACGAAGCCGCTGGAGCGCGCATCGCTTATTCAGGCGAAGAGATTTTTGCGCGCGCCGACTTGATCTTAAAAGTTGCGCGACCGTTGCGCAGCGAACTGGATTGGCTGAAACCGGGCGTAGCGCTTGCAGGCTTGCTGCATCTCGCTTCGACCCGTCGCGACAAAGTGGACGCGTTGCTCGAAAAGAAGATTACTGCGCTGGCGTACGAGCAGATTCGCCTGACGGATGGCTCGCTGCCGTTGCTGCGTCCGTTCAGTCAGATTGCAGGGAGCATGTCGGCGCAACTGGGAGCGCGTCTCTTGCAGAATAACTGGGGCGGCAACGGGATTTTACTGGGCGGCGTGCCGGGCGTCCCGCCTGCCGAAGCGGTGATTTTGGGCTCGGGCGTGGTGGCTGTATATGCAACGCAGGCATTTTTAGGGCTGGGGGCGCACGTCACTGTGATCGGCGATAGCTTGGAAGGATTGCAAAAAATCGCCGAACGTTTTGCCGGAGTTGTAACGATGACCTCGACGAAACGCAATATTGAACGCGCGACGATGTACGCCGACGTGGTTGTGGGCGCGGCGCTCGTTAGCGGCGCGCGGACGCCCATTCTGGTGACGCGTGAGATGACGCGCGCGATGAAACCGCGCTCGGTCGTTATTGACATTAGCATTGACCAAGGCGGGTGTTTTGAAACATCGCGCCCGACGACGCACGATCAACCGACGTTCGTTGACGAAGGCGTGACGCATTACTGTGTGCCGAATATGCCCGGCGTGGTGGCGCGTACCGCCACTCATGCTTTTGTTAATGCGGCGCTGCCGTACTTTATCCGCATTGCGGATGAAGGCGTTGAAGCGGCGTTGGCGAACGACCCTGCGCTTGCGTTGGGCGTAAATACGCATCAGGGCAAGTTGGTCCATCTCACTCTGCTTAAGGAGCGTTAAGATGAATTGGACGAGCATTTACGAATCTCGCGTCACAACTGCGCAAGAGGCTGTGCAAGCGATTAAATCGGGCGATCGCGTTTTCCTGACTGGTAATGTATCGGTGCCGCAGAAAGTCCTCGGCGCGTTGGTAGATTACGCGCCAAATTTACAGGATGTGGAAATTTGTCAGGCGTTAACGATCGGTCCGGTTGAATATGCCAAGCCCGAGCTCGCCGGACATTTACGCGTGAACACGATGTTTATCAGCGCCAACGTGCGAAAAGCGGTGCAAGGCGGGCAGGCAGATTTCACCCCAGTGCTTCTTTCAGAATTCCCGTTGCTTTTCAAACGCGGCATTCTTCCGCTGGACGTGGCAATCATTCACGTTTCAAGACCCGACGAGCATGGGTTTTGCAGTTTGGGCGTTGAGGTCGGCTTGACGAAATCGCCGGCGGAATCGGCAAAGATCATTATCGCCGAAGTAAATCAGCGGATGCCGCGCACATTAGGCGATTCGTTTATTCATATCAGTCGTCTGAACTATATCGTGCCGGTAGATTACCCGATCGTTGAGATGCCGATGGGCGACGAGGGCGATCCTGCGATCGTGCAACGGATCGCCGAACACATCGTAGAGCTTATTCCCGATGGCGCGACGATGCAAATGGGCATTGGCGCAATTCCCGACGCGGTGTTGAAATATCTGCGCGATAAAAAAGATCTAGGCGTGCATAGTGAATTGTTCTCAGACGGCGTGATCGAATTGGTGAACGCGGGCGTGCTGACAGGCGCGCGTAAATCGTTGCACTCCGGCAAGATTATCGCCGGGTTCATCCTTGGCACGCAAAGATTATACGAATGGGTGGACGATAACCCTCTGATCGAACTGCATCGCACGGAATATATCAACGACCCGTTCGTCATCGCGCAGAATGAACGTATGGTAGCGATCAATTCCGCGATCGAGATTGACCTTACCGGGCAAATTTGCGCCGACAGCATCGGTCCGAAACTCTATAGCGGCGTGGGCGGGCAGTTGGATTTTATCTATGGCGCGTCAAGGTCGAAGGACGGCAAGCCGATCATTGCGCTTCCGAGCACGGCAACCCTGCGAGATGGGACGCTAGTGAGCCGCATTGCCGCGATGTTGAAACAAGGCGCGGGCGTAGTGACCAGCCGCAATCACGTCCGATTTGTAGTAACTGAATACGGCGTTGCCGACCTATACGGTAAATCTATCCGTCAGCGGGCGCAGCAGTTAATCGGCATCGCGCATCCTGATTTTCGAACGGACTTGGAGAAGCAAGCCAAAGAATTGCATTATCTGTAAAGATGTGAGTTCGACGAAGGAGGCGGTATGAACGAGATCCGTATTGACGCGCTTTTGCCCGCTGAAATGGCGGCGCGCGCGGAGCAGGTTGGCGTGCATAAAGCGAAGATGCGCGCTTTGCCGATGTTCGCACTGGCAGGACTGGCAGGGGCGTTCATTTCTCTCGGCGCGATCTTTGCCACCACCGCGTTGGCAGGCGGCGCAGCTCTGCCGTACGGGGTTGCGCGCTTGTTGGCGGGCTTGGCTTTTTGCCTTGGGCTGATTCTTGTTGTGGTCGGCGGGGCAGAATTGTTTACAGGCAACAACCTGATCGTCATGGCGTGGGCGAGCGGCAAGACGACCAGCCGCGCGCTTCTTCGCAATTGGGCGCTGGTCTATGCAGGGAATTTTGTGGGCGCGTTTGCCACCGCGATCTTGATGTTCTTTGCCCGTCAATATACGTTCGGCGAGAGCGCAGTCGGCGCGACGGCGCTTAAAATTGCCGCAGGGAAGATGGAGTATACTTTTCTACAGGCGTTGGCTCTGGGCGTTCTATGCAATGCGCTGGTGTGTATGGCGATCTGGCTGACGTTCAGCGCGCGCAGCGTTTTGGATAAAATTGCCGCGATCATTTTTCCGATTACCGCGTTCGTCGCCATGGGATTTGAACACAGCGTTGCCAATATGTATTTCATCCCCTATGCGCTGCTGATCAAGAATTTCGACTCTGACTTTATTGCGCAAGTAGGCGATTCGATTCCTCGTTTGAGCGCGCTCACTTGGAAATCTTTTCTGGTTGCGAATTTAATCCCCGTAACTATTGGAAATATTATCGGTGGATCGGTATTGGTGGCGGCGGTCTATTGGTTTATTTATTTACGAATTGAACGGCAATGATTAAGGAGCGCGATGTCGAGAAATGTAAAAATTGTAGCGACGGTGGGTCCCGCTAGTCAGAGCGAAGAAACGCTGGAGAAGTTAATTCTGGCAGGTATGAACGTGGCGCGGATCAACTTCTCGCATGGAACGCATGAGCAGCATCTGGCGCATGTTGAATTAATTCGCGCCACGGCGGAGAGGCTGAACGCGTCGGTTGGGATTTTACAAGATCTGCAAGGACCGAAAATCCGCGTTGGCGATCTGCCGTCTACAGTACAACTTGCAGAAGGGGAGAAAATTTACCTTTACACGACGGATACGACTCCGCCGGAAGGCGCGGAACAGAAAATTCCCGTAGATTTTCGCCAACTCTTTGATTCGGTTCGACCGTTGGATCATTTACTGCTGGACGACGGGCGGCTCATGCTGGAAGTCGTTTCTGTGATGAGCCGCAACGCTTTGGCGGCGAAGGTGGTTGCTGGCGGCTTGTTGACCTCGCATAAAGGAATTAACTTGCCCGGCGTGCATTTACGAATCGCTGGCTTTACCGAAAAAGACGAAACCGATCTTGCTTTTGGAGTTTTACATGGCGTAGATGCGGTAGCGATCTCGTTTGTGCGCTCTGTAGAAGACGTGAAGAAAGTCCGTTTGGCGATGGAGCGACTTTCTAACGGTAAACGTTTGCCGATGCTGATCGCTAAGTTAGAGAAGCCCGAAGCGCTCGAGAATCTTGATGCGATTCTAAATATCGTGGACGGCGTGATGGTGGCGCGCGGCGACCTGGGCGTTGAGTTGCCGCCCGAGCGCGTGCCGGCATTGCAAAAGCAAATTATTCGTTCGGCGAATGCGCGCGCTAAACTCGTCATTACCGCGACGCAGATGTTGGAATCGATGATCTCGAATCCGCTGCCGACGCGGGCGGAAGCGTCGGATGTGGCAAATGCGGTCTTCGATGGAACCGACGCAGTCATGCTTTCAGCGGAATCGGCTTCGGGAAAATATCCGGTTGAATCGGTGCAGATGATGGATCGTATCGTCCGCGAAGCCGAATCTCATTTTGTAGAATGGGGGCTGGCGCCGAACGTGAGCGGCTTTGAACATAGCGATACCGCTTCGATGGCGCGCGCTGCGCAAGCGCTGGCAGATGATAAAAATGTGGCGGCGGTGGCTTGTTTTACAACGCAAGGACGAACGGCATGGCTGATGTCGAAGATTCGCCCGCGTGTTCCAGTGATGGCGTTTACACCCGACGTGCAAACGTACCGCCGGCTGGCATTCCTGTGGGGCGTGCGCCCGCGTTTAGTGCCGTTTGTGAACTCATTGGAGGAAATGCTCGATCACCTCGACGCAGCGCTGGTTCGCTCGGATGCGGTGCGGTCGGGCGATCAGGTGGCGCTTGTGTGCGGTTATCCGGTTGGCGCGGTGCGCCCGCCGAATATGGCGTTGTTGCACACAGTAGGAGAGAAGTGAGGTTTACCGCTCTCTGGTCGCAATGAAAATTCCAAGTCCGATTAACACGCCGCCCACTAAAAAAAGCGGCGTGATCTTTTCGCTAAGGAAGAACCAGCCGAGCAGAGAGCCGACGACGGGTTGCGCGAAGAAAGTTAGCGAGGCGGTCGAGGCGGGCAAGCGGGCGAACGCATAATTCCACATGAACATAGCGATTGCCGTTGAGATCACGCCGAGAAACAAAATCCCGCCGACGACGCCTGCGGTGATCGTTCCAATGCCTTGCGTGTGAATTTCATACAACCCGAAGAGCGCCGACGAGGGAATCCCTCCCAGCAGCATGACGGCGCTGGACGCAAGCAGATCCATGTGCTGAGCGACTTTGCGCACGAGCGTCGAGTAAAGCGCCCACGTTAGCCCTGCGAAGAACAGCAAGATATTTCCTGTAAACAGCGCTGGCGACAATTCTGCTGTGCGCGGATCAATTACCGCCAACACGCCGATAGTGGCGATGGTCAACGCGAATGTTTGCCGCATGGTTATTTTCTCGCGCAGCAGAAAGAAGGCGAACAATAAGACGAATACCGGCGTAGCAGAGGTGATTAGCGATCCGTTTGAGGCTGTGGAGAGTTTCGTCCCGGTAAATTGGAATCCGAGCGAAACTCCGTAACCTACGATGCCGACGAGGAAACTCCGCTGAAATTCGGCGCGCGTGAACGCGGTCTGCGTTTTGCGAAATATGATCGCCGCGCCTAGCGTGAGCGCGCCGAGCGCGAGGCGGATTGTCAACAATGCGAACGGCGGAATAACTTCCAGAACGACTTTGCTGACGACGTACATTCCGCCCCAAATGGACGCAGCGACGAGACCACAGGTTAACGCGAGCGTTTTTTGATTCATGGCAAAGATGCGTCTATTCGCTCTCAAACGATCCGCTCTGCCTGCCTTGCTTGAGCGCCCCTCTATGTTTCTTAGCGGTTAATCGCTTCTCTTTCGCCATCTTGGTCGGCTTGGTCTGTTTGCGCGGTTTGGGCATGATCAACGCCTTTTTTATCAGCGTGATCAGCCGCCGGATTGCATCTTCGCGATTTTGTTCTTGCGTGCGGAATTGTTTGGCTTCTATGAATAGAACGCCGTCGTTTGTCGCTCGTTTGCCAGCTAGCAGTATCAGGCGCGACTTGACGTCTTCGGGCAACGATGAAGCGCGCGCG